>JAZNYB010000256.1:0-25980 GCA_045594185.1 Faecousia sp.
CCGTGGATGATGCTTATCTGTACATGTATGAAAAGGACCGCTACCTGCTGGTGGTCAACGCCTCCAACACCGACAAGGATCTGGCTCATTTCGCCTCCCTGCTGGAAGGCTATGACTGCACCATCACCAATGCCACTGCCATGTCCGCTTCCATCGCCGTTCAGGGCCCCAAGAGTGAAGAAATCATGCGCCAGCTCACCGGCGAGGAGTTCATCACCAACCCCACCCGCAACTCCCTGAACATCATGTCCGCAGAGGGTCGCACCATTTGGGTCTCCAGACCCGGCTCCACCGGCGAGCCCATTGGCTATGAGCTGTTCGTTGCCGCCGCCGATGCCCAGTGGCTGTGGGATCGTCTCCTTGAGCTGGGCGCAAGACCCACCGGTTTGGGTGCCCGTGATACTCTCCGTCTGGAAGCAGGTCTGCCCCTGTACGGTCACGAAATGGGCGACGACCACGACGGCAAGGAAATCCCCATCTATGCCGTTCCTCTGGCACGGTTTGCTGTCAGTCTGGTTGATGGCAAGCCCGAACTCATCGGTCGCAAGGCTCTGGAAGCGCAGAAGGCTGAAGGCACCGAGAAGCGCATGGTCGCCATCACTCTGGTTGATCGTGGCGTTATGCGCGCAGGCATGAGTGTCCTTCGTGGCGAGGAGCAGATCGGCTGGATTACCAGCGGCACCATGGTTCCTTACTACAACATGGAAGGCGAAGGCGAAACTCTTCGTCAGCTTGAAACCACCGGCAAGCGTTCCATCGGTTTTGCTTATGTTTCCGCCGATGTAAAGACCGGCGACATCGTAGAAGTTGATGTCCGTGGCAAGAAGCTGAAGGCTGCTGTTGTTGCCAACCATATGCGCGGCAACCTGCCCCCCTACGCAGTCCCCGTTATCTACAAGTGATCCACTGGATCAGGGCTTAAGCCCTTTCAGATAAAAAAGAAACAATTATATTTTGGAGGTAATTATTATGAACTTTCCTGCTGAACTGAAGTATTCCAAGTCCCATGAGTGGGTCATGACCGAAGGTGATGTTGCCGTTGTTGGCATTTCCGATTTCGCACAGGATGCTCTGGGTGATGTGGTTTTCGTAAACCTGCCTCAGGTTGGCGACACTGTCACTGCCGGCGAGGCTTTTGGTGATGTAGAGTCCGTTAAGGCTGTCAGCGACCTGCTGTCCCCTGTTTCCGGCGTTGTCTGCGCTGTCAACGAGGAGCTGGAGGATTCCCCTGAGATGCTCAACAGCGATCCCTACGGCGCATGGATCATCAAGGTTGAGGCTGTTACCGAGACTGAGGAAGTTCTGGATGCCGCCGCTTACGAGGCATCCTGCGCCGAGGAGGGCTAAGCCATATGGGAAGCTATGTTCCTTCTACCAAAGAGGAACGGCTTGCCATGCTGGAAGCCATTGGGCTGAAGTCCTACCGTGATCTGTATCGGGATGTTCCCGATGAGATGTACCTGGATCGCCCTCTGGACATTCCCGAAGGCATGACCGAGCTGGAAGTCAGCAAAGCTGTTTCCAAAATGGCCAGTAAGAACCGGGTTTTCTCCACCGTTCTGCGTGGTGCCGGTGCTTATGACCACTACATCCCCAGCATCGTAAAATACATTCCTGCCAAGGAAGAATTTTTGACCGCCTATACCCCCTATCAGGCTGAAATGAGCCAGGGTATTTTGCAGTCCATCTTTGAGTATCAGACCATGATCTGCGAGCTGACCGGCATGGATGTTTCCAACGCTTCCGTTTACGACGGTGCTACCGCTGCCGCTGAAGCCGCTGCCATGTGCCGTGACCGTAAGCGCAAGGTAACTCTGGTTTCCGCTGCCGCTCACCCTGATACCATCAACACCATCCGTACTTACTGCTACGGTACCGGTGACGAGATGCGTATTGTTCCCGCTAAGGACGGCAAGACCGATATCGAGGCTCTGCGTTCCATGCTGGGTGCTGATGTGGCTTCCTTCTATGTGCAGCAGCCCAACTTCTTCGGTCAGTTTGAAGATGCCGAAGCTCTGGGCGTGGCTGTCCATGAAGCCGGTGCAATGTACATCATGGGTTGCAACCCCATCGCCCTTGCCATCACCAAGACCCCCAGAGATTGTGGCGCCGATGTAGCCGTTGGCGAGGGTCAGCCTTTGGGTATGCCCCTGAGCTGGGGTGGCCCCTACCTTGGCTTCATGACCACTACCACCAAGCATATGCGTAAGCTCCCCGGTCGAATCGTGGGCGAGACTGTGGATTGCCACGGTGAGAGAGCATATGTTCTGTCCCTACAGGCTCGTGAACAGCATATCCGCCGGGAAAAGGCCAGCAGTAACATCTGCTCCAACGAGGCTCTTTGCGCTCTGACCGCAGGCGTTTACATGGCAGCTATGGGCCCCAACGGTATGGCTCAGGCAGCCAAACAGTCCATGGCTAAGGCTCACTACCTTGCCAAGGGTCTGTGCGCCATCGAAGGCGTTTCCCTGCGCTATAACGGTGCTTATTTCCACGAATTTGTTACCGAGATGCCCCGTCAGGAGGAAGTCCTCGCCGCTTTGGAGAAGGCGGATATTCTGGGCGGTCTGCCTGTAGAGGGCGGCATTCTGTGGTGTGTCACAGAGAAGGTTTCCAAGGAAACTCTGGATGAAGTTATCGCCATCGTAAAGGAGGTGCTGGCATAATGAAGCTGATTTTTGAAAAGAGCGTTCCCGGTCGTGGCTGTACCATGCTGCCCGCCTGTGATGTTGAAGAAGTCGCCCTCCCCGAGGGTCTGGCAAGAGAGGTTGCTCCCTTCCTTCCCGAAATGAGTGAGACTGACATTTCCCGTCACTATACTGAGCTGTGCCAGCATGTCCACGGTGTCAACTGCGGATTCTATCCTCTGGGTTCCTGCACCATGAAGTACAACCCCCGCATTGATGAAGAAATGGCCGCGCTTCCCGGCTTTACCGGGGTGCACCCCCTGGCTCCCGCTCATACCACCGAAGGCTGCCGTGAAGTCATCGCCACCGCCAGCCGCTATCTCTGCGAGATCACCGGCATGGACGACATGACCTTCCAGCCTGCCGCCGGTGCTCACGGCGAATTTACCGGTGTTCTTCTGATCAAGCAGTACCACGAAGCTCGGGGCGATTTCAAGCGGAACAAAATCATTGTTCCCGACTCCGCTCACGGCACCAACCCCGCCACTGCCGCTATGTGTGGCTATGATGTAGTCAACATTCCCTCCGCTCCCAACGGCTGCGTTGATCTGGAGGCTCTGAAGGCTGCTCTGGGCGAGGACACCGCCGGTCTGATGCTCACCAACCCCAACACCGTTGGTATCTTCGATGAGAACATTCTGGAGATCACTCGTCTGGTTCACGAGGCCGGCGGTCTGTGCTACTACGATGGCGCAAACCTGAACGCTGTTATGGGCGTTGTTCGTCCCGGTGACATGGGCTTCGACTGCATCCACATGAACCTGCACAAGACCTTCGCTACTCCCCACGGCGGCGGTGGCCCCGGCTCCGGCGCAGTAGGCTGCAAGGCTCATCTTGCTCCTTATCTCCCCTTCTCCGCCACCATGGAAGAAGGCGAGCATATCCAGGTTCGTGGCTTTGCCGGCAACTTCCTGGTGGTTGTCAAGGCTCTGACCTACATCATGACTCTGGGCAAGGAAGGCATTCCCGAGGCTGCCAAGAACGCTGTCCTCAATGCCAACTATCTGCAGGCAAAGATCAAGGGCACTTTCACTCCCGCCTTTGACCGTATCTGTATGCATGAGTTTGTTCTGGATCTGTCCGAGTTCAAGAAGGAGACCGGCGTTTCCGCTCTGGATGTCGCCAAGTCCCTGATCGACCACGGCATGCATCCTCCCACGATGTATTTCCCCCTGATCGTTCACGAAGCTCTCATGCTGGAGCCCACTGAGACGGAAAGCCGGGAGACTCTGGACGATGCCGCGGAGGTATTCCATAAGCTTTATGAGCTGGCACACAAGGATCCCGAATATATGCACAATGCTCCTCACAACGCCCAGATCGGTCGCCCCGATGAGGTTCGTGCCGCCCGCAGTCCCATTCTGCGCTACACCAAGGCATGATTCACTACCTGAAAGCCTACTGCTCCGAAACCTTTGATCCTTACTATAATCTGGCAACGGAGCAGTATCTTTTGGAATCCTTAGAGCCCGGATGCTGCATTTTGTATCTGTGGCAAAACCAGAATACAGTGGTCATCGGCAGAAATCAGAACCCTTGGATGGAATGTCGCACCGGCCTGTTGGAACAGGAAGGTGGTCATTTAGCCCGCAGACTCTCCGGCGGCGGTGCCGTGTTCCACGATTTGGGAAATTTGAATTTTACCTTTTTGGTAAATGCCGAGGATTATGATCTGGACAAGCAGCTTGATGTGATCCTTACCGCTTTGAATACTTTGGGTATTCCGGCAGTGCGTTCCGGGAGAAATGACATTCTCACCGATGGCAGAAAATTCTCCGGCAATGCTTTCTATAAGCATCAGGGACGAGCCTACCACCACGGAACACTGCTGGTAGAAGCGGATATGGAAAAGCTCAGCCGCTACCTGACTCCATCCAAGGCAAAACTTAGCTCAAAGGGTGTGGATTCTGTTCGCTCCCGGGTGGTGAATTTGAAGGAAATTTGCCCAGAGCTTACCATTGACCGTCTAAAAGCTGCTCTTTTGAGTGCCTTTTCTCAGGTCTACGGATTGCCTGCGCCAATACTGTGCAGCAAAGATCTGGAGCTGACTGCCATCCATGAGCTGGATGCCCACTACAGAAGCTGGGATTGGCTCTACGGCAGAAAAATTCCCCTCACCTTTTCCTGTGAAGGGCGTTTTTCCTGGGGCGGTATTCGGCTGGAATTGCTGGTAGATGAAGGCATCGTTAAGGATTGCCGGGTCTACTCCGACAGTATGGATTGGAGTGCCGCCCCCACGCTGGAGAAAGCTCTCTTAGGTTGTGACTTCCGATTGGAGGAGCTTTGCGGCAGAATCAGTGAAGCCTGCCCGGATATTGCCCCGGAGCTGTGCGAGCTGCTGAAAGAGCAGGATATTTGAGCTGATCTCAATACAAAAAACATCTGACCCGGTGCGTTCCGAAAAGGCGCACCGGGTCTTTGTATTATTATCCTGCAACATCCATCATAGTACCCACAAAGAAGGGCAAGCCGCTTTCACAGTCAATGAGCATATAGACAAAGGGTCTGTTCAGGCATACCCTATTGTTGGGTCCAACCTTTAGAACAAGCTCCACAGCAGTAGCTGCGCCTGCCCTGGTTCCCGCTTCATCAAAAGAAATAAATGTTTTATGCAGCACCCGGGAGATGGCAAAATCTCCACCGGAAGAACTGCCAATGCCGGAAAAATCAGCTTTTCCCAAAACAAACGCATCGGGCATACCCATGTTGCTTAGAGTATCTTTCATTTCAAGACTGTATTCTGCTTCAAACTTGGGTAACTGGGTAGATACTGCCTCATTGCGGGCGTTTTTCAGAAGGGTATTCAGCTTCTCCCCAGTGAGACTCTTTACATATTCCTCTACAGTCATTCCTTCATTGGGCAGCAGGGCTACAAAGGCATATTCCCGACCTTCATAATATTTGATGAAACCGGTAGTATTTTCATCCTCCAGATAGACTCTTTCATCAGAGTCCATCATGGTAACCTCCTGCTGTGTGCCGTCCTCCTTGGTAAAGACACCGGAAAACACATGATTCTGTTCATAGGGTGTTTCCCATTTGGCATCAAAAGCCAGGGCATTAACCAGATACATAACGGCATTTCCGGGGATCTGATCCAAAATCTCCGGGATCATGCTGTCTGTGTTTTCCTCGACCCAATGGTTGATCTCCTGCACAGTTCCATCGTCAAAGGGTGCTTTGTAGGCAGCCGCTCCATAGAAATTGGCGTTGGTCTGCAAAAAGCTCTCGTTTATCTGAAAGCCCTCAGCATCCTTGAACCAAACAGAATTGGCGATAGAAAGTGGGCTGTCCTCCCGGTTGGCCTCCTGCAAATAAGTGTGCATCCAGAAATTCAAGGTTTCAATGTCCATACCCAGAGTTTCTTCCATCTGCGCCAGAGTCTCTCCCCTTGCGCCGTTGGCGGTCATGCCCAAGGCACTGAGCAAAGACAGGGGCGATACCAAAGTATTCTCTCCGGCTTTCATGCTGTTTTGCAGAAGCTGAACAGCAAAACCGCTTAGCACCCGTCCCCCGCCGGTCAGTTCTTTTACGCTGTCTACTTTTTGAGGGATGATACCCTCCATAAGGTCTGCCGCATGAGCCACAGGAATAAAAGAGGATATCGGCGTTTTCGTTACCGGTGTGTCTCCTGTGTTATGTCTGGGAACGCCAAAAACGCCTCCCACGATCAGGCAAATACAGGCAGCCGCCGCAACCCAGCGCAGCCACACCGTCTTTTTCCGCTTCCTGGATGACCTGCGTCCGGGAGTCGCCCTTTCCACAAATTCCGGGTCAATGCCACCCATGGCGTGAAGAATATCCTTACTTTTCATAGTATAAAGCCCTCCTGTTCCAGATAGTTTTTCAGCTTGTTTCGGGTACGAAGCAAAACCATCTTTACATTGCTTTGCCCCATGCCGTACCCCTTGGCGATTTCCTCTATGGTACATAGATACCAGTACCGCCGCACAAAAATATTCCGTGTTTTCTCCGAAAGGGATCCCAAAAAATCATTGATCGCTGTTTGCAATGCCAAAGTATCTTCCATATCCTCACCATGGTCACCATTGGGAATACACTCTGTCAGTTCATCTAAAACAAGATGGTATTCTCCCCCGCCCCGCTTTTGCGCCATCTTTCGTTCCAGACGGTTAATGGCAAGCTGCCGGGTTATACGCCCCAAAAAGGCTTTTAATGGATTGGGTTTTTCCGGGGGTACGGCGTTCCAGACTTTGAGGTATGTATCGTTTACCACTTCCTCAGCTTCTTCCCAATCACGCAAAATGCTCCGGGCAATATAGGCACAGAAGCTGTGGTATTTTTTCTGTGTCTCAGCGATCGCCCGTTCGGATCGTTCCCAATACAGCGCAACAATTTTCTCATCGGTCATTGCACAGTCTCCTTTCTCTAAGGATAAAGGCCTTTCACTCTCCTATACAGGAACAACAGCGCAGTGGTCACACATTGTATAAGAATTATATCACAAATATGGCAATATTCGGAAAAAATTTTGCCGCCCGCGACATTCTTCTTCACTTTCCGTCTTATCTTACATAAAACGCAAGGAAATTAAGAAAGAATTAAATTGAACTTTGGCAACTACAGGATTATACTGTTGCTGAACAAGGCTTCCCGCATCTACCCGATGCCCTACACTATTTTGAGAAAAGAGACGATCATTTTGAACACTTCAAGCTGGATAGAGCAATTTATGGCAAGCACCGCATGGAAAATGACTCCCCCGGATGCTTATGGCCCATTTCACCTGGGCTTTGCCGTTGTCGGCTTTACGGTATCTTTTCTCCTGGCCAGGAAACTGAAGAACCTGACCGACCGTGGTAACCGTATTCTGATTTTAGGTATGGGATTGTTTCTTGTTGCATGCGAGCTTTATAAGCAGCTCTTTTACTATTACTATATAGAAGGCGGCAGCTATGCCTGGGGAATCTTTCCCTTCCATATGTGCAGCGTTCCCATGTATCTTTGCATCATCGCTCCATTGCTCAAAAAGGGAAAGGCGCAAAAAGGTATGTACAACTTTATGATGATCTACAACCTTCTGGGCGGATTTATTACATTTTTTGAACCATCCGGGATCAATCTTTCCTACTGGACACTGACCCTCCATGCTTATATCTGGCACATGAGTCTGGTATTCGTCGGTCTGTATCTGGCGTTCAGCGGGCGGGGCGGCAAAGAGATGACGGACTATAAAACGGCTACCATCACCTTTATCATTCTTTGCGGTGTGGCATTTTGCATTAACCTGTTGTGCTGGGACGTGTCCGGTGGTCGCACAAATATGTTCTTTGTAGGCCCGGCAGATTCCTCTCTGGTGGTTTTCAAATGGATCTCCAAAACCTTCGGGTGGTATGTCAGCACCCTTATATATATCCCGGTGGTTTGTCTGGGTGCTTATCTCATTTTCCTTCCCTTCCATTTGTATCACAGGAAAAAGCAAAGAACTGTCGTTTCCTGAGGATTCCGCTGGACAAACCTTCCATGCTTTGGTATACTGATTTCGCAAATGACCGCATCAAGGAGGTTGTTCCATGAAGCTATACATAAGGCAAAAAATCTTCTCCTTCCGGGACAGATTCGCCGTGAAGGATGCTTTCGGTGAGGATCGCTACTATGTGGAGGGCGAGCTGTTTTCCTGGGGAAAGAAGCTCCACGTCTATAATAGAGGCGGACAAGAGGTAGCCTTTATTCAGCAGAAGGTTTTTAGCTGGATGCCAAAATATTTTGTATATGTAAATGGTCGGCAAGTGGGGGAAATCGTTAAAGAATTTACATTCTTCTTTCCCAAGTACAGGGTGGATGGGCTGAACTGGTCTGTAGAGGGCAGCTTCTGGGCTCACGATTACAAAATCAGTGATGGAAACCGCCCAGTAGTTACCATTCACAAAGAGTGGATGACCTGGGGCGATTGCTATGAACTGGATATCTACCCCGGTGAGAACGAACTGGTCGCATTGGCTGTAGTCTTGGCTATTGACTGCTGTTTGGAGCAGGCTGCCAAATCCAACAACTAAAGCCGTACCACCAAACCATTGGTTTAGTTCTCTAAAATACGCCGCCATTGCTTTTTGATTCTCCTTGGGTTATGCTTATGTCACGAGCTCGATACTGAAACACAAGGAGAATTTTGAACATGGATATAGGAAATCAAATCAAGTCCCTTCGGCTTCGCAGGGGGATCACCCAGGAGGCCATGGCGAAGCATTTAGGAGTGACCGCGCAAGCCGTAAGCAAATGGGAGCGAGGCGCGGCAGCTCCCGACATTGAAATGCTCCCCGCGATCTCTGCCTTTTTTGGCGTTTCCATTGATGCCCTTTTCGCTCTTTCCGACGATACCCGCATGGAACGGATCCAGAATATGCTGTGGGATGTGCGCTTCATTACTCCCGCCGATGCGGAAGCCGCACGGGAGTTCCTCTTGGACAAGGCAAAGCGAGAGCCGGAAAACGGCAATCCCCACGCCCTGCTCGCCCAAATGGAAAATCACATTGCCCAAAGCCACCACGACCGGGCTGCGGAGTACGCCAAAGAAGCCCTGCGCAGAGATCCGCGGCTGAAAGTCGCCCACAGCGAGCTGGTGGAAGCCATGGGCGGCACCTGCGGCGACTGGTGCGCTTATAATCACTATGCCCTCATTGAATACTACAAGGACTTTGTTGAGGAAAATCCAGACTATGTTTCCGGCTATCTTTGGCTCATTGAGCAGCTTGTGGACGACAACAGAATTGGCGAAGCATGGGAATACTTTGAGCGCATGGCGAAGCTGGACAACACCTTCCGCACGCCCTTCTACCGTGGGTTTATCGCGCTGGCAGAGGGAAACGAGGAAAAAGCCATGGACAGCTTCCGGGAAATGCAGGAAAATTTCGGGGATGACTGGTGTACCTGGATGAGCATGGGCGACATTATGGCACTTACCGGCAGATATGAGGAAGCGAAGGAATGCTATAAAAAGTACCTGACCATTCAGCAGCCGCCCCGATATACCGACGGCTGCAGTGCCACAGCGCAGATTTGCGAGATTCAGGGAGACTACGCCGGTGCGATTGAGGCAGTGCGGGAAGAAATCAGACTTCTTGCCAGTGATTGGGACACTACCACTGGGGAAACGGTGGAGCAGTTCCAGAGACAGATCGCGCGGCTGGAAAAGAAGCTGTTGAAGCAGAAAAAAGTGTAAAAACAGGAGCAGCAGTCAAAAATGGCTGTTGCTCCCTTTTGATTATAAAAGGCTGTTTCTGGCTTTTTCCAAACGCCGTATCTTATAAATATAATAAATTATAAACGCGGCTGCGGTCAGCACCCAGGAGAGGGGATAATTATAGGAGATCGTGTCCATAGAAGGTGCAAGCGGCACGACAAACACGCACCAGGCGATTCGGAAACCGCAAACCCCCACCATGGTCATGATCATAGGTACAACAGAGTCGCCCATACCTCTTAAGGATGCGGAATATATTTCAATAAAAGCGAACAGGGCGTAAAAGGGAGCCATGATCCGCAAGGCATTTACGGCAATATCCAAAACAGCAGGATCATCTGTAAAGAATTTCAGAAGGGGTCTGGAAAAGAACACCAGAATGACTGCCGCGATCAGCCCCGCGCCCACATTCATGGAAAGACCAATAGAAGTGCTTTTCTTGATGCGGTCAAGACGACCCGCTCCGTAGTTCTGTCCAACGAAGGTGGTTACGGCAATACCGAGAGAGCCGCCGATCATCCAGTAAATGCCATCCAGCTTGGCAAGAGCTGTCCAGCCTGCGGAAGCATCAGTTCCAATGTTATTGACCGCGGTTTGGACAATGCTGTTGGAAATGCCGTACATGGAGCTGGAAATCCCGCCGGGCAGACCAATGAGAAGCTGTCTTTTTAAGAGCTCGCCGTCTATACGAATCTCTTTGATGGAGAAATGACACAGCTCCGGGGAAGTCATAAGGGCTCTTGTTACCAGCACCGCGCTGACCGCCTGAGCAACCACCGTTGCCAATGCCACACCAAAAACCTCCATTTTGAACACCAGTACGAAAACCAGATCCAAAACGATGTTGACACCACAGCACACCCCAAGATAGATCAAGGGGCGTTTGGAATCCCCTAAAGCACGGAGAATGGACGAGCCCGTATTGAAAATAAAGACAAAGAAAATCCCGGAGAAAAACACATTTAAGTACAGCTTAGAATCCTTCACCAGTTCCTCCGGGGTGCGCATCAGTTCCAGAAGGTAGGGAGCAGAGAACAGCCCCAAAATGGTCATAATCAGACCCCCTATGAGGGAAAAGCCATAAATCGTATGGATGCTGCGGCTGACCTTGGCTTTATCCCCTACCCCCATTGCCTGAGAAACCACCACAGCGGCACCGGAGGTCAGTCCTACAAAGAAACCAACGATCAGCCCCACGATCTGCCCGGTTGAACCGCCAACTGCTGCCAGCGCGACTTTGCCCACAAATCGACCCACCACAGCGGCATCAATTGTATTATAAAGCTGCTGAAAAAAGGTTCCCACCAAAATGGGATAAAAGAAGATCAAAAGCTGCTTCCAAATCGCCCCTTCGGTGATGGGATTGCTTTCATACTTACGCACCATAACGAGCTCCTTTGCGGAATATGTGTTCTCCCTTGTTATATCACAGGAACAGAAAAGCCGCAATACCCTCTTGCGGAAATATAGAATAGGCGGATTTTTTAAGTTTCATTTAGGGTTTAAGTGTTATGATAAAATCGTAAAATAAGATCATCCTCAAGGAGGTATACCGATGAAAAAGCTGCTCTCTCTGCTGTGCGTGTTTGCCATCATGCTTTCTGTTGCCGGTTGCGGACAGAACGCAGACCCCACAGAAGCTCCCACTAACGGTGACAACACCCAATCCTCCCTCACCGGTCAGGTTACTGCCATAGATGGGAGTGTAGTCACTTTGATTCTGGGGGTTCTTTCTCCTATGGCTGATTTCAGACCTGATGGCAATATACAGGGTAATCCCGGTGATATGCCCTCCATGCCGGGAAACAGCGGTGGCTTTGACCAGCTTGTGCCGGATAGTACCGCACCAGCCGGATCGGGCTCTCCCGATGGCGAAGGCGGAACACCTCCCCAAATGCCTGACGGAGAAACAGGAGGCACTCCACCTGAAATGCCTAACGGAGAAATGGGCGGAACACCTCCTGAGATGCCTAACGGAGAAACGGGCGGAACACCTCCCCAAATGCCCTCCGGTGAAATGGGAGACAGACCCATGGGAGACGGCATGCCCGGAAACTTCTCCTTCTTCGCCGCTGGAACAGAGTCCATATCCCTTGATCTGTCCGGGGCTAAGGTTTACATTGAGAGCATGGGCAATACCACAGAAGCGGCTCTTACGGATATAGCCATCAATGATATTCTGGTTATTGCTCTGGGTGAAAATGACGAGCCTGTTACCGTTACGATCCAGGAGCAGCCACAAATGGGCGATCCCGGTCAGCAGGGGCAAATGGGAAAACCCGGCGGCTTTGGTGGCTCCATGGAAGTGACTCAGGGCACCGCAGCCAACACTTTGAATACGGACAGCACCTACACAAGCACCATCTACAGCTCCACCGGAGACGATGAAAATGCCCTGCGCATAGACGGTGCCACAGTCACCTTGGAAAATATCACCGTGAGCAAAGATGGCGGAGCAACCTCCAACACGGAAAACGGCGATTTCTACGGTATGAACGCCGCTCTCCTCGCCACCAATGGTGCAAATGTGACAATCCGCAACAGCACGGTCAATTCCTCCGCGCAAAACGGAAACGGTGTGTTCAGCTATGGAAGCGGCACAGTCGTTACGATTTCTGATTCTGTGATAACTACCACAAAGGACAACTCCGGGGGTATTCAGACTACAGGAGGCGGCACCACCAATGCCTTTAACCTCACCATTACAACAGAGGGCAATTCCTCTGCCGCTATCCGCTCCGATCGCGGGGGCGGCACAGTGACCGTGGACGGAGGCACCTATACCAGCAATGGTTACAATTCCCCCGCTGTCTATTCCACCGCAGACATTACCGTTAAAAACGCGATCCTGACCGCCAATAATTCCGAAGCTCTGGTCATTGAAGGCAAAAACTCTATCACTCTGGAGAACTGCGATGTTTACGGCTGCATGAGTGAAACCAAAAGCAGCAGCGCAAACATCAATGTCCATAATGTGATGATCTATCAGTCCATGTCCGGCGACGCGGATGTGGGCACATCCCTGTTTTCCATGACCGCAGGCACTGTCACCGGAGAAAAGGGCGATATGTTCTATGTGACCAACACCCGGTGCATTATGAAGCTCTCCGGCGTAACCTTCCTGAATAAGGACACAGAAGGATATTTCCTTTTGGTCAGCGGCAACGATGCAAGCCGGGGCTGGGGCACGGCAGGAGCCAACGGCGGGCAGGTAGAGCTTACAGCGGAAAATCAAACCATAGAAGGCAAGATCGGGGTTGACAGCATTTCTTCCCTGAATATGATCCTTTCCAAAAACAGCATCCTCACCGCCTGCGTGAACATTCTGCCCAATGGGGAAAATGGCGCCAATAGCGGGATCACCATTACCATAGAGCAGGGATGCACCTGGAATCTCACAGGCGACTGCACAATCACCAGCCTGACCAATCACGGAACCATCAACTTTAATGGCTACACCATCACACTGGCTGATGGAACTGTATTAAGCAAATGACAATCCCCCACCCCCCGTCGCAACTCGCCTTCTGGGGGGTGTTGCATTTGTGCCCCTAGCGCGAAAATAACTTATAGATAATACATATATCACACAAAATGTGGAATCACCTCTTGCATTTTTCCACAACAGGTGGTATAATGTAACATGGATTTTGGTCGCTTTATTTTCAAAAATCACCAAGCCAAATTCACCCCCATGAACTTCAATCGTGTTTTTATGTAGGAGAGAGAGTATGGATTCACCAGTCGGTCTGCTGGATAAGCATCCGGTATCGGAAAAGACTTATGATATCCCCCCCATTGCTCCCCGGAGCGGCTTCGCCTATAAATTCATAAAGAGAGCCTTTGATATTATGGTAGCACTGACCATCGGTTTGATTTGCGCCATTCCTATGGCCATTATTGCCGTGGTGATCCGGCTGGACTCTCCGGGACCCGCCATATTCAGGCAGGAGCGTTTAGGCAAAGACGGTGTTCCCTTTATCATGTATAAATTCCGCTCCATGTATATTGACGCGGAATCGGATGGACCTCAGTGGGCAAGGAAAAATGACTGCCGGGTAACACGGGCAGGTCGTATCCTCCGGGATACCCGCCTGGATGAGCTGCCTCAGCTTTGGAACATTTTTACAGGCTCAATGAGCTTGGTCGGTCCCCGCCCGGAACGATCCTTCTTCTACGATCATTTTGAAACTTACATACACGGCTTCCGCAACAGGCTTGCCGTAAAACCCGGGCTCACGGGCTTGGCGCAGGTAAACGGCGGCTACAACCTGACACCGGAAGAAAAGATCCTTTATGACATGGAATATATTGAAAAGCAATCCGCATGGCTGGATCTGCGGTGCATTTTCAAAACATTGAAGCTCATCTTCACCCACGAAGGAGCAAGATAGGACAGAATATATTTTTTCATCATTTTTCGATTTTCAAGCAACCTGTTTATTGACAAATTGTCATAGGTTGTGTTATCATGGTATGTGACCACAATATAGCATGGCGATATCATTGTCCATGTTCCGCGGTCTCATTCAGATATCAGGAGGATATACTATGGATGAGCGAAAGCTTGAAAAAAGTACCGAAGCAGAGCTTGACTTATGGAAGCTGCTTGGTGTGATTTGGCACCGGGTTTGGGTGATTCTGTTGGTGGCGATTCTGTGTGCGACCTTTGCCTTTTTAATAACACATTATCTGATCACCCCGCAATATGAATCGTCTGCCATGTTCTATGTGAACAACAATTCCCTGTCTATGGGCGACACCTCCTTCAGCATCACCTCCAGTGATATTACCGCATCCAAGAGCCTTGTAGATTCTTACATCGTTATTCTCAACGCCCGTTCCACCTTAAACGATGTTATCGACTACGCCGGAGTCAACCGCAATTATTCAGAGCTGAAAAACATGATCTCCGCGGCATCTGTCAACTCTACGGAAGTGTTCCAGGTAGTTGTTACCAGCCCCGATCCTATGGAAGCGGAAAAGCTGGCATCGGCTATCTCCTACATACTGCCCAAGCGGATCTCCAGCATCATTGAAGGAACCTCCGCTCAAGTCGTTGACACAGCGATCGTCCCCTCCAATCCCAGCTCCCCAAGCTATGCGCAGAATGTGATCGTGGGCTTCCTGCTGGGCATTATTATCAGCGTTCTGTTTATCATCATCCGTATGATTATGGATGTAACGATCCGTACAGAGGAGGATGTTGCTCAGATCTGTCGTCTGCCTGTTCTTTCCGCCGTTCCGGATATGGCCGCTCCCAGCAAAGGCAAGTATTATTACGATACAGGCAGCAAAAAGCGGAAGAAGTCCAAATCCAAGCTTTCCAAAGGAACAGCTCTCGCCTCCGGCAGCAAGGTCTCCATGGTCGGCAGCGACATCAGCTTTGCCGCGTCCGAGGCATATAAGCTGCTGCGTACCAAAATGCAATTCTCCTTCGCTGATGATAATGACTGCCATGTGATCGGCATTTCCAGTGCCCTCACCGGCGAAGGCAAGAGTCTTACCACCGTCAATCTGGCTTATTCCTTGGCACAACTCGATAAGCGTGTATTGCTCATTGATGGCGACCTTCGCAGACCTACGATCTTTACGAAGCTGAATGCAAAGAAGCTCCCCGGTCTTTCCAACTATCTGACCCGGCAGACAGCGTTGCAGGATGTCATTCAAGCCTGCGCTCTGGACGATGTCACCCAGATCCATGTGATTTCCTCCGGTCGCATTCCTCCCAACCCCATCGAGCTTCTCAGCTCCACCAGAATGGCAAAGGCAATCGATCTTTTGAAGCGTTCTTATGATTTCATCCTGATCGATCTGCCCCCTGTTGGAGAGGTCAGTGACGCTCTGGCTGTAGCGAAGATCACCGACGGCATTCTCCTTGTTGTTCGTCAGGATCACTGTAACCGCAACATCCTCAGCTCTACGGTTCGTCAGTTTGAGTTTATTAACGCCCGTATTCTGGGTATCGTCTACAACTGCGCTTCCGAAAACACCGGCAGCTACAGCACAAAGTATAACAAGAAGTATTACCGGAAGTATGACAGAAGCTATGCTGACGCAAAAGCCAGCGATAACGACGAAGGTTGATTCCAATGATCGCTGATTTTCACAGCCATATTCTGCCTGGGATCGACGACGGCAGCAGTTGCCTTGAAATGTCCATTTCCATGTTGAAGATGGAAGCCGCACAAGGTATTCGTCAGGTGGTCGCGACTCCGCACTTTTATCCCCTGCATGATAATCCGGATAAATTCCTGTCCCGCCGTGAAGAAGCTGAGCGCATCCTTCGGGAAGAAATGTCCCGCATCGGAGGACTTCCGGAGCTTTACATCGGTGCAGAAATACATTATTTCCGTGGAATTTCCGAATCTGATGTACTCAGGCAGTTGACAATTAACAGAAAAAGGTGTATTCTATTAGAAATGCCGATGGATACATGGACGGATGGTATGTTTCAGGAGCTGGAGGATATATACACTCGTCAGAGACTCACCCCGATCCTGGCTCATATTGAACGGTACCTGCCCCCAATTTTCCCCCAAAGGTTTTTGGCTCGTTTGGCAGAGCTTCCTGTTTTGATCCAATCAAACGCCAGCTTTATCGCAAGGCGTCAGAAAATGGCTCTCCGGATGCTCCGCAACGAACAGATTCATTTGCTTGGTTCTGATTGTCACAACCTGATCAGCCGCTGTCCCAATTTGGATGGAGCAATTGCCCGCATCCAAAAACAACTTGGTCAATCGGTTCTGGAACGCATTGTGCAGACACAAAACAGCGTTCTCGGACTGGATGACTGAGAATTACAATGTAATCCGTGTACGGAGCAACCGTGCATGAAATTAAATTTTAATGGAGATGAATGATATGAAGAAATTGGTATGTTACTTATTGGTTCTTGTCATGTGCGCTTCCCTGATCGGCTCTGTATTCGCAGACGAGTTCGTTCCCAGCATTGGTGATAAGGGCGCCCCCGGTATCGTTACCATTAAGGACGACGAAGGCAACCCCGCTATTGGTGTTGTTCGCAATCCTGATGGTTCTGCCGAAAGCTACATTTATGAGCCCTGCCTGGTTATTACCCCTGTTTCTCAGGCTAACACCTCCACCGAGATCCCCGAGGATGCAAGAGCTACCCTTCTGTCCGTGTATGCCGCTCTGTCCGATGGTTCCATGAGCCTTCCCTATGAGAAGTTTAACGCAAATCTGGATCCCGAGAAGATGACCATTCGTGATCTGTATGACGCAACCTTCCTGTGCGAGGATCATCCTGCTATGCTGGAGCCCGAAGGCGTTACCTTCGAGATCACCTTTGATCTTGGTGTCAGCGAATATACCGAGGTCTATACCATGACCTACAAGGAAGGTGTCTGGGCTCCCATCGTCAGCACCACCAACAACGGCGACGGCACTGTTACCTGCGTATTTGAGAAGCTCTGCCCTGTTGCTTTCTCCGTCTATGCCGGCTCCAGCGTTCCCGCTCCCGACACCGGTGACAACTCTAACCTGGCTCTGTGGACTTCCCTCATGGCCATCGCTGCTGTTGCATTGGTCGCTGTGATCGTGCTCAACAACCGCAAGAAGGTTCAGAACGCCTGATTAACAATTCAAACTTTCCCGACCAATAGAATAGGATGTGTACCATGCACAAGAATAAAAAACGCGGAAGCATTGTTTATACTTGTGTCGTACTGGTCCTGGTCTTGGTAATGCTTTACAGTGGACTCCGGATCATGGAGTCCACTGTTTCTTCTTCCGCGACAGAACCACCTGTCGTATCCAAGACCATAACCAGAAACGGCATTGATTACTTCCCCCGGCAAGACATCACCGTTGTCATGCTTATGGGTATTGACCGTGAGGGTCCTGCCGTTGACAGCGGCTCTTACAACAACCCCGGTGCTGCTGATATGGTTGCCCTCGTAATTTTTGATCAAACCAACGAGGTCTGCAATGTGCTTTGCCTGAATCGGGACACCATGGTGGAGATCCCGGTACTGGGCATTGGCGGCAAGCAGGCAGGAACCAAAATCGCCCAGCTCGCACTGGCTCATACCTACGGTTCGGGCTTGGAGGATAGCTGCGAGAATGTGGTAAATACGGTCTCAAACCTGCTGTATGGCATTACCATTGATCACTATGTCTCTATGGGCATGGACGGCATCGCCCTGCTGAATGACGCGGTGGGCGGTGTTACAGTGAATGTTACAGAAGACTTTTCCGCAATTGATCCCTCCCTCCCCTTGGGAGAGGTCACACTTACAGGAAAGCAGGCAGAGACTTTCATCCGCAGCCGTAAGGATGTGGGAACGCAGCTCAACCTTTCCCGTATGGAACGACAAAAGGAGTATGTAACCGGTTTCTTGACCGCTCTGCAAGGCAAGCTGGACACAGATTCCGCTTTTATTCCCCACACCTATGAGGAAATGTCCCCCTATATCGTCACGGATTGCTCCGTTAATGTGATCAGCGGCATTTTAGAGCGATATGGTGACTATCCCATTGGCGAGATCGTCTCCCCTGCCGGAGAAAACATTTTGGGCGATACTTATTACGAGTTCCACGCAGACGAGGATGCGCTGGACGAATTGATCCTGCGGCTGTTCTATGCCCCTAAAGAATGAGCGGCAGTTATGAATAAGGTTATTTATGTCATTTTGGTCATTGTGTTGGTTGGCATCATCGCCGTATCCGGGTGGAACATTTACAACACCACCACGGAGTATGAGGATGGGGACGACACCTATGACGAGCTGCAATCTTTTATTCAGATACCCACTGCTCCTCCTACCGAGCCACCGAAAGAAACACTTCCGCCGGAAACCTCCCCTTCCGCTCCCACCGGCACCGCAGAGGCAACGGAGACTACCGAACCGGAACCCACAGAACCTCCCGATGATACCCTTTGGCCTGTGGTGGATTTTGCCGCACTGAAAGAGATCAACCCGGATGTGGTGGGCTGGGTCTATCTGGAAGGCACCAACATCAATTACCCCATCGTTCAGGCGGACGATAACTCCTACTATCTTCGCAGGCTTTATACGGGCAAAAAGAATCACTCCGGCTGTATTTTCATGGATTATCGCTGCCATAGTGACCTTTCATCCCGGCACACGGTTATTTATGGGCACAACATGAATAACGGCGCTATGTTTGCGGATCTGACCAAATACCGCAGGCAGTCCTTTTACGATTCTCACCCTGTGATTTTGATATTGACCCCGGATGGAAATTACAAAGTAGAGATCTTCTCCGGATATATTGATAAATCTACAGGAGATGCCTGGCTTCTGGATCTCAACGAAAGAAACACGGAAAAATGGCTCAATGAGGTCACGGAAAAATCCATGTTCAAAACCGATGTTATCCCAGGAAAGGACGATCAGATCTTTACCCTTTCCACCTGCACCTATGACTATGACCATGCCCGTCTGGTGATCCACGGTGTCCTTCGTCCATAATCCATTCAACCTCCCCGGTTTGGGGAGGTTTTTTGCATAAAAATGTATTTTATTGATAATTTTACATTATTTCTTAATGAACCCTTGTTTTTCCTGTTGGCGCATGGTAAAATGGTCGCAAGTATATACTGAGGCTTATTATGGGATTTTGCATATATCTTGTGTCGCAAAGCTCTGGTTAGCCTGTGGTATGAGAATAATCTACCGAGAAATGGTGGTGTATTTATTTCCAACACTTAACAAATGTGAAAGGTTGAGTTTACATTTTGATGTATAATGGCGGTGTATGGGCATTTCCTTGTCCGTCACATTCACAGCAACCACCGAAGGCAATTTCCGCAAGCACCTTTTTCCGTAAGAGGCGGAAAAAAACCCCTATATTCGTGTCCTATGGCACTTAAGGTTACATCCCCTAAGCATTAACAAGAAAAGGAGAGTTACACATGAAAAACTTTGTCAAGAGAGCAATCTCTCTGCTGCTGGCACTGGCGATCATTCTGGGTATTTCCCCGGTTTGGCAGCTTACGGCTGAGGCAGCTATTGGTGATCGTTCCGATCTGGAAACAAACTATACTATCGATACAGAGGATTATATCGCTCTGCCAATTGAAATTTACGACTACTATAATGATGGCATGCTCTTTGAGTTTGCTTCAAGCAATCATCGAGATCAGTATTTATATGCTTGGGATCTGCCTGTTTTTGAGCATGGATGGGATTTCAGCAAGCGCGGAGATGCTGTAAATACCATGCCAACGACTATCACCGGCTACAATGGATATAACCTGAATTACGGCTATTCCAGCCTCACCTTTCAGAACGTCTCTTCCGGCAGCTATAATCCCAGCTATTTGCGTGCCATAAGAGGAACTCCTTACACTTCTATAAGAGAAAACACACTGCTCACCTTCCCTTCCTTAGGAAATGTTTCCGCAAGTTCCATTCAGTATATGGTAATATGCTATCGCGACAGCTCAAGCTATACCATGGACAGTGCCGTCAGCGTGTGGCTTCGTGAATCCGCTACCAGTGAACCAAAAAAAGTTTCCTATTTCAGCAATACCTCAAGCAACACTTGGGTAACTACTGTAGTTAATCTGAACAATACGGGCAGTGGGTACAATAATTTTACCAGCTTCAGTGGTAAAACAGTTGATTATGTCTCCATGTATCCCTGCTCAAGTAGCGGAAATGCAATTGACATTGCTTATATTGCTTTCTTCCCCACTCAGACAGAAGCAAACGCATTCAAGAACAGTGCCAGCATGGTTCGCTATAATGCTTATAAGGACAATCACGCATTTGGTCTTGTTACCGGCTCCCGGGGCACTGATTCATCCGGAGATGGTTATAACTTTCAGCGCATTAACAGCATTGTTAATGCTGATGGCACTCTTTTAGATACATCAGAATACGCTGCAAATAATCTGCCCTATACAACTAAATCCCTCCTTGCAAACCCCGGTGATGATGTTGTTACCGCATCCACGGCATACATTGACTACACGCTTTATCAGCAAATGCTAAACGGTGATAACACCAATAATAACGCCATGGCAACCCTTGGCTTGCTGAGTTCCTCCTTAAATGATAGGAAGCAGCCTGTCTACGCTGATCATACTGTAGCATACATTGCCGAACTGTTGCAGCACACCTTGTCCATTGATGAAATAGCCAGCAATGGTTACTATAACTATAACTATGTTCAGGGCACAGCCAACGCGGCGCTATTCGGCTCCGACAGCAGCGGAAACGCTTACGATCTGGCCTCCGCAATTCGCGCGGCACTTGGCAGCAGCCCCAGTCTGGGCACCTTTAAGGATGCCAACGATAAGGCTGCCGAAGGAAAGCTGACCGGCGCATGGCTGAATGTCAGGGACAATATTGACACTTATATGGATGCGGCTTACTATCTGCTCAACAACCTGTTTGAAGCGAACTCCTATAACGAGCCGTATCAGGATTTTGACACATTGCGCTTAGCAAAAGCTACAATAAACGGAAAAGAGTGCTATGTTTTTGATGCCGGTCTGGCAGTCTCCAGCACCGGAGGAAGCGCTACCGTCTATGATACCGATGCCAGAGCGATCTATAACACCTCCTCCGCTTCCAAGGCTCTCAGCTCCATGGATACCAATGATAGTGGATATACCACTACCTTCCCTTTCCTTCCTCTTATATCTAAAAATAACGAAGAAGGCGACACCGATATTCCCTACTTTATGGATGATGGTGCCTGCAACCATTCTGAAACATTCCAGACATATGATAACCGGGACTATAACTATGTTCTGAAATCCAATGGTCAGTTCATTTATGAAGCAGATAAGGAGCTGTTCTTCGAGTTTGAGGGCGACGACGACGTTTATCTGTTCATAAATGACGAGTTAGTTTTGGACTTGGGCGGCGCACACGCCATAACCGGCGCGCATATTGAGCTGAACGACTATGTAGAAGCCGCCGCTGCCAAGGTTGCCGCCGGAACCGCAACAAAGCGCGATGAGAAGCTTGCTCTTGTGGATGGCAAAACCTACTCTTTCGACTTCTTCTACATGGAGCGAAAGGGCTACGGCGCCAACCTGAAGGTAATGACCAACATCAAGGTCACCAGCACGGAAATTTCCGGCAGCAAGGGTGTCATTCAGAGTGACAATGTTCTGTCCAACGGCGCCAGCATCAGCTATACCACCCCTGTGCAGTATACCTTCAGTGTTACCAACAATGGCGAAAGTGATATTGACTACAACGGAACAGGCTATCAGGACAATGCCCTGATGAATCTTACCTTTAAGGATACCGATCTGGGCATTACGCTCAGCTACAACAATGGCATTACAAAATCCGGTGGTCTGTCCGCAAGAGTGACCGATGGGGAAGGCAATGCCCTTGAACCCAAGGATTTGAAATTTGTCCTGAAAGCTAAAGACGGTAAAGTTATTAAGGAAACTGTTCCTCAAACCCTTGATGATCTCAAATCTTATTTGGCACTTCCCAACGGCACCGGCGTTGAGGTCGGATGCACCTTGACGGTATACGGTCTTTACATCCAGCTTTATGAGACAGACTTTACAAACGGTCTGTTTGCCAACCACCTGGATATTAGCTGTACCTCCGATGCGGGTGAGTATCTCACGGCTGCGGGTCTGTTCCAGCTTCGTCATGTTGAAGCCATTACCTATTATCAGTGGGCAGGACATCCTGTAATGGTTTCCAAGGCAGACCTGACAAGCTATATCAACGAGGTAATTACCTTTAATGAAGCTGAGGGCTATTTCAAGATCAGCACCATTACGGGAATGTACACCTGTAACAGATTTGGCAATGCAGTTGCAAGCGAAGATTTAAGCATTGACAGCAGCTTTAACCTGACCATCAATCATTCCGACCCGGGCAACTGTCTGGAATACATTCAGGTTACCTACACGGATGTGGAGGGCAATACAGGCAAGACCATCACCGTACCCATTGCCACCAATGTCTTTGCGGTGCAGGATGATGTGTTCGTTCTGGATTACGGTCTGACGGTTGAGCTCAGTGACGAGGATGCCCTCATCGACAAGGACAGCATGACCAATATCGCCGGCAATACCAATGTGCTGGAGGGTATGAGTGTACTGGCTCCTACGTATGTCGAAGGTGTTGATCGGAACCATATTATTTTCAACACCACCAACTTCACCGACCCCTTTGAAGGTGTGTTCTATATCAGTCATTCCTACAGAAACGGTGGCACAGGAGGTCTGCAAGTTATCGATGCATCTGTGACCACAGATACTTCTTTACTGAACGCCGTTTTACTTGAAAGCCATGCTGATATTGCGAATAAACACCTGTTCAACATTCAGTTCGCAAAAGAGGTCGATGGCTACCGTTACTACACCATCCAGAGCTATTTGAGTGGTCTTTATCTAACCGCAGGTGGTAATGGCCATATGGCTCAGATTACTTCTACCGAATACACAGGCGAGGATAATCAACTCTGGAGATTCCCTTACATTCGGAATATAAATGAACCCGACGGTGTCCCCCTCCCCTATTATGCCATTGTCAGCAAAAAGATCGGTACACATAGTGAAAGTGACAGTTGCTTAGTATTTGCTGCACCAGCAATTGCTATCAGCGATTACAGTAGTACAGCGTATGTTAGACTTCAGTATCCTACCGTTGCAAGCAGTGCTGAATACTATACAACAACTGATGTTACTACCATATCAAATTATCAGCAATGGACTCTCCGTAGAACTAAGGAGGAGACCGCTACCAACTTCTCCTTTGCTAACGGCTCCCTGTTCTACAGACCAGACGGTTTCATGGAAGATGCGGAGAAGGTGTATGTAGCAGTCCGTGCTTACAAGGACGGCACTACTCCCAGTGCTATTGGTGTAACCAACATCAAGACTGAGGTCGAAATGTACAAGACCGTTACGGTTCTGCCCGCAAATGTGGTCTACTACGAGGACGACTTCCCCGCGATCTATTACAACACCGATGTGTCCGGAAATACCAACACCATCATTTCTGATGGAACAAGCATAGGCGTTACCGAGGATTCCAGCAGTCTGTTCTTTGGCTTCACCGGAACATTGGATGACCTGAATCGTTACGATTCTGAAACTTACGGCGGTGTAAACTTCGACGATGGTGACAACTGGAATACGGGAACCGGCATTTCCAACATTAAAATTGCGGACGGAACATTGCGGATTACGCCTACCACCGGAGACGGCAATAATACCATTAAGTTCAATACCGGCACAGTGCTCAGCTACCAGCCCGTTAATGGTGAGTATTTCACAATGCGCTTTAAGCTGGAAAATCTGCCCGACGGTTATGCAGATACAGACAAGGTTAATGTATTTACAACGGGTGGTTACAACCTTTGGGAGCAAGGTATATGGACTTCGATAAATTTCGCCGAAGTAGACGAAAAGTACTATACTGTTGATATGCAGGCATCCTCTGACTGGACAGCAATTGAAAATATAGACTGGATCGAGATTGGTATGGATAACATTCCCGATGGAGCTGTCGTTGTTATTGACTACATCCATATCGGTTCCAAGTCCGATCTGGTGGAAGAGAGCAGAAATTGGACTGATCTGATGCAGGACAACGATCAGGATTCCCCCTACGGCTCTGACAGCCACTATCAGGATGCCACCAACGACTACAGCGGCACCGGCTATCACAAGATCCAGATCACTCAGGTAACCAACCTTGGCTCTGTGGCTGATGCTTACTTCACCTTTGCAGGCACCGGCTTTGAGATCATCGGTCGTACCAACGCCACGGATTCCGCCAATATCCTGATTCGTGTGCTGAATGAAAACGGGGATATCATCAAGCGCATCCCTGTCACCACCGAGTTCGACCATGACTACAACAGCGACACCGGTGCCCACGACGAGCAGATCACTCAGGTTCCCATGGTGAAGGTGGATGGTCTTGACTTCGGTACTTATAAGGTTGAGATTACCGGCATGACCTCCTATGTATATGACGAAAACGGCAAGCCGGTCTACGACGAAAACGGGAAAAAAGTGATTCAGGAAACCTATGTCTACATCGACGGCATCCGCATTTATAATCCCTTGGGAGACAGTGAACTCACCAATCATTATAACGCCGAAGAGCAGGATGTTACCTTCACTGAGATCCGCGAGCTGATCACAGAAAATAAGGCTGCCGCAGTCAAGCTGGAAGGAACCGATCAGATGACCCTGAACATGGGCGAATACGGCTATACGGAAAATCGTATCGGCATCGCCTATGACACTGAGAGCAACTACGAAGGACACGCCACCTCGATCAATGACTATATCCTGGCTGGCCCCAATAACGAGTTGTATCTCAGCTCCGAGTCCAACAAGCAAGGCATTGTCTTCTATGTTAAGGATGCGGACGACGATGCTCAAACCGTGGGCAGTCTCCAGATCGCTATGAGACTGGTGGACTACAACCAGTATTATGGCGGAGCAACCGAGAAGGGCGAAAATTCAGCAAAGGTTTATCTGGGCACCGGCTCTGCGGATAACCTCGCCTGGACAGCGATTGATGAAGGCTTGATCAGTGGAACCGAGCAGTATTACACCATTGATTATACCCAGTGTCCTCTGGTCAATGGCTACTATCAGGTCGTGATCGCTCTGTCCCCCGCAAGCCTTGACGGTGCCTGCACCATCGTTTCCTTCTCCAGCGTAAAGCACTCCGGTATCACTTTCAAGGAGTCTACCAATCCTGATGTCGGCACCGTGATCCGCTTCAAGGAAAACGGCGTTGTGGAGGTATTTCAGGAATCCGATACAGAAGCATCCGGAATGATCGAAAGTGAATACAGCATCATGACCACCGCGGAGGAAACCACTGAGGGCGAATGGGTCGAGCTTTCTCCTGAGGAATCCGCAAAGTATATGCGCCTTGATCTGATCGCCAGACAGATGAGCTCCACGACGGTTGTTGACCCCGCTCTTGCCAACAGAAACGGCGTATATGAAGTGGACGGCGAGCTTTACTACTTTGTAAACGGCGAGATCTATACCTCTGTGGGTCTGATCGAGCTGGCCGGCAGATTCTATTATGTCCGTACCAGCGGCAAGCTCGCCATTGGCAACTACTGGGTCACCAACACCAACGG
>JAZNYB010000257.1:0-3784 GCA_045594185.1 Faecousia sp.
AAAATGTTGTGCTCCGGCCATAAAAAGCCCTCCTTGGTAGGAAATGAATTAAAAAAAGTATAACACACTCTTGGCGGTAATACAACTATTTTACCGAAAAATGAAATAAAAACAAGATATTTTTTTGGAAAGCCCTCTTTACAAACTACCGAATAACTGCTATAATGAGTGGGCTTGCGATAAATGCACCGGTGGCTCAATGGATAGAGCATCGGATTCCGGTTCCGAGGGTTGGGGGTTCGAGTCCCTTCCGGTGTACCATAAAAAGACCACGGTTTTGACAGAAAGCCGTGGTTTTTTCAGCTAAATCCACCCTTGCGAGTGGGATAAATCGTTTTTGACGATGAAATCCTCCCTGCGGTCGGATGAAATAGCTGTGGCGGTTGGTGGATTTAATTTCATCCGCGTTAGCGGATTTTGTCTGCATAGCGGATTTCATCCTCGTCTATCTGGAGAAAGAGACTTTTTTGAGTGGTGTGTTCCTTGCGGATCGTGATGCTTTCCTTCGCCTGTGATGCACGCCTTCGGCGCGTGAAAGAACGCATCGCATCACCTGTCACAGCGAAGCGACATCACTGATCACTGTTTGACAATGTCTGTAAATGCTGTTGCCCTGATTTTCTGAAAAATTTTCCTTGACAATGGGAGAAAAAGTCACTATAATAGAAAAGCTTGTGATCTAACAAGCCCTTGCCGCCGTAGCCGCGGCGGCCAAAAGTCCAAAAGGAGGTGCAAAACATGGCTAAGATTTCCGCAAAGTACAAGGTGATCTACATCATCGACCCCGCTCAGGGCGAGGAGGGCATCGCCGCTCTTGTGGAGAAGTTCAAGGCAATGGTGGAAGCGGAGGGTACCGTTATCAGCATTGATGAGCTGGGCAAGCGTCGTCTGGCATACCTCATCAACGATCTGCCCGAGGGTTACTATGTTCGCATGATCTGCGAGTGCAACCCCCAGCTGCCTGCTGAGCTGGACCGCGTCCTCAACATTACTGAGGGTGTGCTCCGCCACATCATCACTGAAGAAGCGTAAGGAGGCATCGCCATGCTGAACCATATTGTTCTCATGGGCCGCCTTACCCGGGATCCGGAGCTTCGTCGTACCGGCAGCGGCATCGCCGTTGCATCCTTCACTCTGGCTGTGGACCGTGATTTCGGTTCCAAAGAGTCCGGTGAGAAGGAAACGGATTTCATTGACATCGTAGCATGGCGCAATACCGCGGAGTTCGTCTCCAAGTATTTTGCCAAGGGACGCATGGCAGTGGTTTCCGGTCGGCTCCAGATTCGGAATTGGAACGACAAGGATGGCAACAAGCGCCGCAGTGCCGAAGTGGTGGCAGATAATGTCTACTTTGGCGAAAGCAAGCGTGACGGCGATTCCGGCAACGCTTACGGCGGCAATAGCTACGGTGGCAATGGTTACGGTAGCTATGGTGGTTACGGTGCGGCTCCCGCTGCTCCCAGTGCCCCCCCTGTCTCCGATTTCGCAATGCTGGAAGACGATGATGCCCAGCTTCCGTTCTAAGTCCCCACTGACTTGATTTTTTCCAAAGAGTTTTAGATGAAGGAGGATTACCATGGCTAACGATCGTGTCCGTCCCCGCAAGCGCAAGAAGGTTTGTCAGTTCTGCGTGGACAAGATGACTCACATCGATTACGAAGATACCGCTAAGCTCCGCCGTTACCTGTCCGAGCGTGGCAAGATCCTGCCCCGCCGCACCACCGGTACCTGCGCCGCTCATCAGCGCCATCTGACCACCGCCATCAAGCGCGCCCGTCAGATCGCCCTGCTGCCTTATGTAGCTGACTAATCAATCGTGCTTTCCCGGACCTGTCTTTTCGGCGGGTCCGGTCTTTTTTCTATACAGCTTATTTTATTTGCCGGATTTTACGGCATTTTCGGGTTTATGTGTAATTTTTCTGATTTTCTGTTGCGTTTTGCAAAAAACCGTGTTATAGTAATTTTCACTTGGCAAACTCTGCGTGCCGGGATGTATCCGGGGTGAAAATAATCTGGATTTTTTAACTTTTTTGGTTGATTTTCCCCTTGATTTGTCATACAATGTTATGGTTCGGGCTTTCATGCCCAAAAATTGCCCGGAGGCTTGTGATCATGGTAAATATCGTTCTGGTAGAGCCGGAGATCCCGGCAAATACCGGCAACATCGCCCGCACCTGTGCTGCCACCGGCTCCAGACTGCACCTGATCCGCCCCTTGGGATTCGACATTTCGGATAAGGCGGTAAAGCGGGCTGGGCTGGACTACTGGCATCTGGTGGATTTGAGGGTCTATGATGATCTGGAGGATTTCTTTCAGAAAAATCAGGTAGAGCAGATGTGGTGTCTTTCTACCAAGGCTCCCAAAAGCTATGATCAGGCAGAATTTCGGGACGGATGCTATCTGTTTTTTGGCAAGGAGACAAAGGGCCTTCCCGAGGACTTTTTGGAAGCCCACCGGGAGGAATGTATCCGCATTCCCATGAAAAGTCAGGCAAGAAGCTTGAATTTAAGCAACTCCGTGGCAATCGCCACCTTTGAAGCCTTGCGGCAGCTTGGCTTCCCCCAATTATGTGAAACAGGAAAAATGAAGGACGAGGCTCTGACCCCGCCCGCCCAAGAACCGTAGGAGGAAATGATTATGAATTACAACAAAAAGTCTATTCTGGATGTAGATGTCTCCGGCAAGCGGGTTTTGTGCCGTTGTGACTTCAATGTCCCCACCAAGGAAGGCAAGATCACTTCCGACAAGCGCATCGTCTCTGCCATGCCCACCATTGAGTATTTGGTAAAGAACGGCGCGAGAGTCATCCTCTGCTCCCATATGGGCAAGCCCAAGGGTGAGTGGAAGCCGGAGCTGAGCCTGAAAATCGTAGCCGACCGCCTCAGCGAGCTGCTGGGGAAAGAGGTTATCATGGCTGCAGATGTAGTCGGCGAGGATGCCAAGGCTAAAGCTGCCGCTCTCAAGGACGGCGATGTGATGCTGCTGGAAAATGTCCGTTACATGAAGGGCGAGACTAAGAACGACCCCGAGCTGAGCCGGGAGCTGGCTTCCATGGCTGACCTGTTTGTAAATGATGCCTTCGGTACTGCCCACCGTGCCCATTCCTCCACCGCCGGTGTGGCTGACCATCTGCCCGCTGTTTCCGGTTTCCTGGTGCAGAAGGAAGTCGGTATCATGGGTAAGGCTCTGGCGAACCCCGAGCGTCCCTTCGTCGCGATCTTAGGCGGCGCAAAGGTTTCCGACAAGCTGAATGTTATCAATAACCTTCTGGAAAAGGTGGATACCCTCATCATCGGCGGCGGCATGGCCTTCACCTTCCTGGCTGCCAAGGGCTACGGCATCGGCACCTCCATGCTGGACGCCGCAAAGATCCAGTATTGTAAGGATATGCTGGCCAAGGCAGAGGAAAAGGGCGTAAAGCTGCTGCTGCCTGTGGATGCCGCTGTTGCCGCTTCCTTCCCCTCTCCCATTGATGCTCCCATTGATGTGGAAATCGTTGCCGCGGATGCTATGCCCGAAGGAAAGATGGGTCTGGACATCGGCCCCGCTTCTCAGGCTCTCTTTGCTGAGGCTGCGAAGGCTGCCAAGACCGTGGTTTGGAACGGCCCCATGGGCGTGTTCGAGAATCCCACTCTGGCAAAGGGCACTATTGCCGTTGCGCAGGCTCTGGCCGATTCCGAGGCTGTGACCATTGTTGGCGGTGGCGACAGTGCCGCTGCCTGTGAGCAGTTGGGCTTCGCTTCCAAGATCACCCATATCTCCACCGGCGGCGGTGCTTCTCTGG
>JAZNYB010000258.1:0-3655 GCA_045594185.1 Faecousia sp.
GGAATCTGTGTATAATAGAGTCGAATTCAATAATGCCTTATCAAGAGTGGCGGAGGGAACGGCCCGATGAAGCCCGGCAACCTGTTGATTCAAGGTGCCAAATCCGGCGTATGACGAAAGATGAGGGGTCGTTTTATGGCGTTCCGAGTCTGCGGAGCGTCTTTTTTATGCCGCATCTGAGCTTATACACTGCTTTTGAAAAGGAATCCACTGTATCATGAAAGGAATTTCAATCATGGAAAAGAGACTTTTTACTTCCGAATGTGTTACCACCGGTCATCCTGACAAAGTGGCTGACCGCATTTCTGACAGCATCCTGGATGCCTGTCTCGCTCAAGACCCCGATTCCAGAGTCGCCTGCGAAACCCTTGTCACCACCAACTTCTGCTGCATCTCCGGAGAGATCACCACCAAGGCACAGGTGGATTACGAAGCCATCGCCCGCCGGGTCATCGGAGAAATCGGCTACAACAACCACGCCGAAGGCTTCTGCGCCGATACTGTTGAGGTTCTCTGCCGCATCCACACCCAGTCCCCCGACATCGCTCTGGGCACCAATGACGAGGTGGGCGGCGCAGGGGATCAGGGCATGATGTTCGGCGGTGCCTGCAACCAGACCCCGGAGCTGATGCCTCTGCCCATTGCCATGTCCCGGGCTCTGACCAACCGTCTGACCCAGATGGTGGCGGAGAATCCCAATCTCCGTCCCGACGGCAAGGCGCAGGTCACCATTGAGTTCAATGAACAGGGCGAGCCTATGGGCGTGGATACCGTAGTCGTTTCCGTAATGCACAAGGCTGAGTTTACCATTGCCGCTCTGCGGCAGTATGTGAAGGAAATGGTCATTGCCCCGGTGCTTTCTTCTTACGGCTTTGACATCAAGGATGTTCCCAACATCTACATCAACCCCACGGGAAAGTTCGTTGTGGGCGGTCCCGACGGCGACACCGGTCTGACCGGGCGCAAGATCATCGTTGACACCTACGGCGGCTACTTCTGCCACGGCGGCGGTGCTTTCTCCGGAAAAGACCCCACAAAGGTCGACCGCAGTGCCGCATACATGGCTCGGTATATGGCAAAGAATGTGGTTGCCGCCGGTCTTGCGGACAAGATCGAGGTGGAGCTTGCCTATGCCATCGGCGTGGCGCAGCCTGTTTCCCTTCTTGTAAACACCTACGGAACAGGCAAGCTCTCCGACAACGATCTGACGGAGCTTCTCCGCAAGGAGTTTGACATGACCCCCGCCGGCATCATCAAGGCTCTGGATCTGCGCAAGCCCATCTACGCCGACACTGCCGCGAGAGGTCATTTCGGTCTGGAAGAAAACCGCTCCTGGGAGCGTACCGATCGGGCTGATCATCTGCGGAAGGTAGCCGGAATCTAAAATTTACCGTGTATACCCCCGGATCGATTTTGCGGTCAACCTGTTTATTGGCAGGTTGACCGCTTTTTCTGTTTTCCTGTACAGGCCGCAAATGTATAAGTTAAGCTATAAAGCGCAAAATATTAACAGTGTCTTAAACTCCTTTAGAAAAAACAAGGCATTTTCTCACTTCCTGTTCATACTTATCAGGTATATTCCACATATATGGGCTGACACAAGTAGGTCGCTTTATATGGTCAGGAAATGCGCTCACCCGCAATTTGGGTGGGCCGGTAACACGCCATTGCCCCTGCACATAGTACCTGGTTTTGAGTGTCTCCTCTTCACTTTAGACAGCACAATGTTAATTTTACTTTTCAAAGGATTCCTTTTTCAGTGAGGTTGAAATGATGCGTTTTTTCTTTCTGCTGCTCGCCGTGACCATGATCATCTTCCCGCTTTCAGGCTGCACAAAACCGCCTGACGATTCCCCATCTGGTGGGGTTGTAATGCAAATAACCATCGATCACTATCCAGAAGATGGTACGCCCTATCGGCTGTATACAGACCCCTCTAAAATCGAGACTGTCTTGAAATTTATCAATGCTCTGCAACTGGATGAACCGGAAGATACAGAGCCGGAGTGTACCGGCACCCAATGGCAGATTCGCTGCGAGTACGGGGACAAACAAAGCAAATGCTACTACCTTCTGGCCGGTAAATATTTCCGAGAGGGCACAAATCCTTGGAAGCCCGTTGCGGACGACTACCCCATGGATTTTGGAGCGATTCTTTCCCGAAATAAAAGTGATCCCCAAGAAGATATTCAAATTTCTGCCAATCACACTGAAATATGTACGGAAAAGTATAAGATCCCCCCAAAATAAAAGAGGCAGAGCAGTTCTACCACGACTGCTCTGCTTTTCCATCATTCTCTATTCCATTTTTTAGTTGCCAAGTTTTCCAATGCCTGGCACTTTTCTCTGATGCGCAGAAGGTTAAAGAGCCAGATGCGGAATTTATCTACCAGTGATCCTACCAACCAGATGGTAGCCGCCCCGGCTACAACCGCGAGAAGCATCAAAACAGGGTTCAGCTTCCCAATTTGCGCCCCCAGGGGCAAGATCAGCGCTTCCCTGATGAGAGGTTCCTCATGGAGCAGATATACACCAAAGGCAGCGGGGGCAAAGAACTTAACAAAGGCAGTCCAACGCCCGCTCAGCTTCATCCGGGAGAACAGCAAAAGGAGCAGCACTGCGGAAAGCACCATCGTAGGAGATGTATAGGACAATAAATAGCCATCCTGTTTCGGTGTCCCCAAAATCAACCCAGTCAGGAGCTCCGCCCCCAGCTTGACCCCCCAGTTCAGGACTGTCAAAGTCAGGAATCCCATCAGTAGCTTTATCTGGGATACCTTTTCCAAAAAGCCGTATTTCTTAATATATGCACCTAAAAGATACAGCAGCGCCAGCCATAGGGCACTGTAGCCACTGGAGGTGTTACCCATACCGCTCTGAAATAATGTGGGCAGAACTGAGAAAATCAAAACTATGGAAACAACCAGGTTTTGCATTTGTCTCTTTTCCAGCTTATCCACAAGGACATTGAAAAATGGGATAAAGAAGGACATACAGAAATAGGCAGTGTAGTACCAGTACATAGTGCTGGCAAAGGGAAAAATTGCTCTGACCATATCCGCAATTCCCACCATTTCCGGGCGCAAAACCAAGAAAACCGCTGTAATCGGCAATGTGTAGAACAAAACTTGAAGATAAAGCTGTATTATATTGGAATAACGGAATTTCGAGCCGTACCCAACAAAGCCGGAGATCAGAGCAAAGCAGTTGACCGCGCAAAATACCACCGACTCCAGCAGCCACGCCACCCCATATTTCAGGGAAAGAACCGGCAGCTCCGGCAAAACCCCAGCCAGAATATGAAGAGTTGGCACCATGAGCATGGAAATGATCCTGAGAAGATCCACACCGTAGTTTCTTTCCGTCCTCTCCTGTACACCAGTCCCAACCAGCAGATTCATCCAATCATCTCCCATATGGCGATCGCTTCCACGATCAGCAGTAATATAGAAACAGTATAGCATAACCGAAGCCGGGCTGCAATCAAATACGCAAAATTTTGTGGCGTAAATCAAGCTTTCTGACAGTCAACACGGCTTTCAATATGCCCCCGGGAAACCTTTTCATTTTGCCCGAAAAAGCTGCCTTGAAATTTGTTATATATTTTCTTGTGACATACCTTGACAGGCGAGGTACTTCGTGCTATATTAGTTTC
>JAZNYB010000259.1:0-11266 GCA_045594185.1 Faecousia sp.
CCTTCCCCCGCTTGTCAAGAACTTTTTTCAAGTTTTTTGAACTTTTTACAAAATTCTTCTCGGCGGCTCAGTGTTTCAAGCGACCTTCGCATTATATAACAGACTCAAGCAAATGTCAAGCATAAATTTCAAAAATTTTGCATTTTCCTTGTAGCGGGTTAAATCCAAACAAATTCATCAAAAATTTTCCGCGTTTTCGTCTAATCCCCTCATTTATCCAACAAAACCGCCGACCCGAAGGTCGGCGGGAAAAATCAGGTATTCACAAGCAGGCATCAATTGCCATCCTGAATCAATCCATAGCCGCCGTCATTTCTGCGATAAACCACAGCAAAGGCGCCGCCATTATCCTCATCCCGGAAAGCAAAGAAGCTATGCTCCAGAAGATTCATCTGCAAGATTGCCTCCTCCTGAGTCATGGGCTTGATGGGGAAACGCTTGGTACGGACAACTTCAAACTGTTCCTCAGGAATCTCAGGAATGAAGGAAACCTCCTCAGCATCGGCGGAACGAACAAACGCATCCTGACGGATTCTGCGCGCCAGTCTGGTCTTATTCTTCCGGATCTGCCCCTCAATGGTTGCAACAGCGGCATCAATGGAAGCAAACATATCAGAAGTGCTCTCACTGGCACGGAACCAGGTATTCGCTGCGTGCAGTGTCAGCTCAACCTTGTTGCGGTTCTTCTCCACAGAAAAAGCGACAAGTGCTTCGGTCTCACCGTCAAAGTAGCGATCCAGCTTTGTCACCTTTTTCTCGGCATAAGCATGGACATTCTCGGGCAGGCGGACTTTCTTTTCGCTAAACTGAAATTTCATAAAGCGTCGCTCCTTTCGTATGCCGGTCATCCGGCTTGTCTATATTATACCACAGTTTTAACGCAACGACAAGGGGCTTCATTAAATTATTCTCCAAAATTCTCCTCGTCCAGAAGATCCTCCAGCAACAAATTGTAAATGAGCTCCGCGTTTTTCTGGAAGGTGCGTTTCATAACAGCTGCCTGCGGCTGGTTGGGCGCCATAAGCTCCAGGGTCATGAGCCTGCCCTTTTCGTCATCCAGTGTCAGCCGGGCGGTATATGTCCCATCCTCTGCCGCAAACATCTCAGCCGTTATAAATTTGCTGCGTTTTTTCTCCCGGTTGTACTGCTCCACTGCCCTTTTCGCCTTCTCACGCACGGTAAACGCCACAGTGTCCTCGGTCACAGAGCCATTTTGTCTACCCTTATCCGTAATAACATAGTTCCCCGGCGTTACTTCCCGAAGATGCTCCGTTCTTACCAAAAAGGAGATGCAATCACTGACATCAAAATAAGACAATTTTTCATCCTGATAGCAAAGCTCATAAATCTCCTGCATAGTCAGCGGTGTTTCCGCTCTTGCCGTAACGAACAGAACCAGCACCTTTACATCCATCATACCTGTAATAAATCCATGTCTTGCCATAGAAACCCCTCTTTTCTTCACACTTCACCTTTTGCTACATTATACAATGCTTTTTTCCAAAATACAACCCACCGCACATATATTTCCCCAACTGCATAGATTGTTCCGGGAGGTCTTATTATGAAGCAAAATATCCTTTTTTCTTTTGTCGGAGGCGACCGCCGAATGTACTGGGCGCAGAAGGAAGTTCAAGCTGCCGGATTTGAAACCACCCCCTTCCCCAACGCCGATCATACCCATGTTATTCTCCCACTGCCTGCCTTTCGGGGCGACCAAATCAACGGCGGTCCCGAGCTATTTCAATTTTTGCCCCATATGCACAAGGGCATCACCGTTCTGGGCGGCATTTTGGAGTCTCACAGAATAGAATTGCAAAGCACCGGCGCAACTCTTGTGGATTACTATTTCTACGAGCCTCTCATTGCCGCCAATGCCCGGCTCACTGCGGAAGCCGCTGTCCACCTCGCCGCTGCCCGTCTGCCCATAACCATAGAAAACGCCAAAGTGCTTGTGTGTGGCTGGGGGCGCATCGGTCAGCTTTTGGCGCACAAGCTCCGGGCTTGGAGGGCAGATGTCACCGTTTCCGCCAGAAACCCCAAAGATCTGGCAATGATTGAGGCTCTCGGATTCACCGCCATACCCACAGGTTCATGGCAGGATCTTTCCCTATACTATATAATATATAACACAGTTCCCGCTCAGGTATTTCTGCCCCGACATTTAGAATCAACGGCAGAGGGTTGTCTGCTCATAGATCTGGCTTCCACACCCGGCTTTGCCCCCTGCCCGGGACGAACCATCATCACCGCACCGGGACTGCCCGGAGCCTATGCGCCGGAAACCGCAGGCAGGCTCATCGGCAGGGCGATTTTGACGCTTTGTCACCTGGAAAGGAGCTAGTTATGGAAAACAAAACCATTGGGTTCGCTTTTTGCGGTTCTTTCTGTACTTTTGAAAAAGCCATGGGAAGCCTTTTATCTTTGACCGCCGGCTACGATAAGGTGATTCCTATTTTTTCCCAGGCAGCTTTTGAAACGGACACCCGCTTCGGAGAGGCCGCAGCGCACATTCGCCGTGCCCGGGAGATCACAGGAAATCCGGTTATTCATACCATCACAGAAGCAGAGCCTATCGGTCCAAAAGGTCTGCTGGATCTGCTGGTCATTGCCCCCTGTACAGGAAACACTCTGGCAAAGCTGGCCCACGGCATTGCGGACGGCCCCGTAACCATGGCAGCAAAAAGCCATTTGCGGAACGGCAGACCTATACTGCTGGCAATCTCAACCAACGATGGTTTAGGTGCCGCTGCCGAGAACATTGGAAGGCTTCTTGTCAGGAAAAATATCTATTTCGTCCCCTTCCGGCAGGACGACCCAAAAACCAAGCCAAATAGTCTGGTAGCGGATTTTGACAAGCTTCCGGAAGCCGCGGCAATGGCATTAAACCAACAGCAACTCCAGCCTGTTCTATTGTGAGCATTGGCTGATTTTCTGAAAATTTTGATATTTTAGTATCGAAAGCCATCTCCCTTTATGTGAAACCGCCGCCCCACTTTGCAATGTCACCCTCATCCTGCGCCAATCGCAGAATGAAGGTGTCTGCAATGTGAGGCGGTCATTTTGATCCGAGGTTGACCATGCAGAGCCCACTCTCATCCGTTCACATATGTTTTTTGATAAAAGACATTGTTTATATTTTTCTTGTGTTTATTTGTATTTTTATGCACTTATTGTGAAAGTATCCAGTTTGAAAATCAAAAAATCAGACACTTCAACAATGGAAATTTCAGGACATCCATGGTATTATGATACCGTATGGCAAAATAGCAAAGGAGCGACATTATGACAAGAAAATACAGATTATTAGCCGGGATCCTGAGTTTATGTCTGCTGCTCACAGCGGCGGGCTGTTCCCGCAATCCGGATGACCCCTCCTGGAACGCCAACCAGGGAAACAGCAACAACCCCGGCGAAGTTCAACCCGGCACGGATGACCTTCCCCCAACCGATCCCGTTCCTGAAGAAACCGAGCCCACCAAAGAAGGTGTCAGCCTCACCTTTAACCAGGCTGTCCAGCTTTTCGAGAACCTGAGCAGCTACACCATGACCGGCTCTGTCAGTTCTACCTCCACCATTGGGGAAGTATCCTCCACGGTTGTGACCACCATTGACTGCCAGTATGAAAAGAAAAACGACGGCACTGTCCATATGATCATGGACTCCAATCAGTATTTCAACAACACAGTCTTTGCGCACTGCACTTACTACACCGCCGCACCGGAAGAAGATCCATACTACTATATTGATACTCTGGGAACGAAATATTTCGTCCGCACCAATGATTTTGGAGACTACGCCGCAAACCACTATCTGAAGCAGGTGGACGAATCCAAGCTGGAAAAGCTGGAGGTTCAGAGCCTGACCGCAGAGAACCAGACCCAGTTTGGCTTTGAGATTCCCTTTGAAGCCTACCAAAGTGAGGCTCTCTATGGCATTTTAGGTGGTTTCGTGGATGACTCTTTGGCAAGCCGCCCTGTGCGGATCCGGGCTGTTATCGGAGCGGACGGGACCCTGCAATCCCTCTTTATCGCTCTGGAAAATACCACAGCATTTGGTGGAGATACCGTTGTACAGGAGGTTATTGCCAGTCTGACCTTCCTGAACTGCGGTTTTACCACCGTTGTCCCCCCCGCCGATCTGGACGCCTATGAAGACCGCACCGTTCACGAAGGCGGCGGGCAGAATCCCGACGGCGAGACCGTCCCCTATAACCCCGGCGATTTTGATTAAGTCCCCGGCACCACGGCACAACCGTGGTAGAAATAAAACAAATTATAAAAGGAGGAAAAATCAGTGAACCGCACCAAACGCATTCTCGCGCTGCTGCTGGTTGTGTGCATGATGGTTTCCGTCATTCCCGCAGCTACCGCGGCAGCCCCCAACTCAATGACCATTGCGCAATTGGCTTCTGCCTCTGATGCTGTGGCCATCACCTTGCAGACCGCTATTGAAGCAGGCACCAACAGCAACGGTGTTTACTCCGATGTGGTCGTCCCCGGCGAGATTGCTGTAGGAAGCTACACCATGGGCGTTGAGGACTATATCCTCATGGCAGCTCAGGCGATTAACGACATCGCCGCCGGTGCCGCTTCTTCCGCAGCCATCGCTTATAAGGACATCCCCCTCACCGGCGCGGAAGCCGAGGGCACTGCCCTTACCACCGTCACCTCCGGCATGGTAACTGACCTTGCCCGCCGTGTGGAGAAGTACGGTCTGACTTTGGGCAAGCTGCCCACCAGCTTCAACCGTCCCTCTGACGGCTCTGCCACCTATGAAGGCCGCCTTTGCATCTACTCTATTGGCAGCATCTTCGCTCAGGCTCTTGCCGCTTACAGCGCAAACGGCAGTCTTCCCGCATCCGTGATCTTCGTCCCCTCCAGCTACACCACAAACGAGACTTCCGCTCCTCAGGAACCCGAAACCGAAGTTCCCACAGAGGCTCCTACCGAAGCCCCCACGGAAGCTCCCACTGAACCGGAGTTGGCTGTAAGTGACGAGTATAAGGATGTCATCGACGCAGCCATTTATGTTAAGGGCTATGTAGACGAGTACGGCATTATGCCCACCTCCATCACCGTAGGCGAAGCAAGCTACGGTCTGTCCTCTTTCTCCCATTTGATCGCTCAGGTCATCGTGAACATCTGCGGCGGCGACACCTCCTCCGCTCTGACCGTTCTCACCCTGACCGAGCCCGCCAGCCCCAGCGAGTCCGTTGTTGCCGGCACCCTGACTCAGACCGAATATCTGGATCTGGCTGGCAGAACCATCACCTGGAACACCAACAACGGCAAGGGCGCAAACTACATGAACTCCTCTTTGGGTAAGATCCATCACCACGAGGCCATCTATATCTACTGCGAAATTTTGGCAAGCTACGCAGAGAATCAGGTCATGCCCGAGTCCGCGCAGGTCCGCACCTGGGCAACCATTCAGAACTCCGCCTCTCCCGAGCCCGGCAATGCCACCTTTGGCAACGACTTCTCCGCTTACTCCGACTATCTGGTTCCCACTACTTACTGCCAGTCCACCAACGCCACCATCATTGCCGTTGCCAAAATCGGCATGATGTACAGCACCGGCGCCGACGGCGGCTTTGAGAACCCCTCCAGCACCTACGAGGCCATGTTCAATCTGATGGAGTACATCAACGACTCCACCGACTATGAATACTATCTCAACACAAGATACGGTGCCATCACCACCTGGACCGGCGGACAGGGTAACTGCTGCGACATGGCTCACCTGGTGATCGCCTGCGCCCGCTCTCTGGGTGTTCCCGGCAGATATGACCACTGGAACTGCACCTTCTCCTCCTCTACTCTGGGTCATGTTTTTGCCGCTCTGTACTGCCCCGATGCCCCCAACCCCGATCTGAACGGAATTGATGGCTGGCTGTGGGCAGACCCTGTGAACAACGGGAACTATTTGGGCTATCAAACCCATACAAACAACTATGAGTATAGCTCCAGTCGCCTTATTGAATGGGCGGCTGTAAACGGTGACACCGGATATATCGGTGTTTATTAAGACAAGGAGAACCATATGATGAAAATGAATCGTATTCTTTCTCTGCTTCTGGTTCTGGCGATCCTTGTTTCCTGCGTGGGAACAACCTTTGCCGCAGCACCCGAAACCGCAGAGCAGGCAGTTACCAAAACTGCCACCAAAGCCGGAGAGGGCACCGAGATCGTTGCCGACTGGCTGTGGGCAAGTGTTTCCGACACCAGAGGACACGAAACCCTTATGGCCGAGTATGCTCAGGCAGGCGTGACCGACCTGTATGTTCTGGTCAAGGGCACTGCCGGCAGAGTCGCCTGGAACTCCAGTGTCGAAGGCACCACCCCCGCCTATGACTACGACATCCTGCAGGCTATTCTGGACGCTGCCAGACCCTACGGCATCCGCATCCACGCCTGGATGATGGCTGGTCACGACACCCACTACATCACCAACATTGATTCCGGCGCAATTCAGTGGCACTTCCGCTACGGCTACACCGACACCGTCACCCAGCGTATCAACCTCCGTGACGAAGGCTATCAGGCTTACATGACAGCACTGGTAGAGGAGCTGGTTGCCAATTACGATATCGCCGGTATCCATCTGGACACCATGCGCTATGGCGGCTACTGGTATGACTGGGGCAAGGATGCCCGTGATACCCTGCTGACCGAGTACGGTATCACCATCAATCAGTACAACGCCGCTACCAAGGCCATGTGTGTTACCGCCGGATATAAGTACACCACCGCTACCGGCTCCACCGAAGGCTACAACAACGGCGCAAGCTACACCTATTACACCTTCTCCTCCTCCGGCACCACCTCCGGAAACAGCCTCGCCACCGTTCTGAGCAGCTCCTCCTATGGTGATGCTTACATCGGCGCACAGGCATTTTTGAAGCTGCGTACCGACTCCGTTACCAACTTTGTTAAGATGGTTCGTGAGGCTGCCGGCGGCAAGACCGTCTCCGTAGCCATCATGCCCGAGCCCATTGGCAGTCAGTACAACACCTTCATTTATGGTCAGGACATCAACCAACTGGCTACCTGCACGGATTACATCACTCCCATGCTGTACTCCACCATTTACACCACCTATCATCAGGGTGCGTACGACAAGAACTGGGTCGCCAACAAGTCCGCTACTTTGGCAGCTTCCGGCTGTAATGTGGTAGCAGGCGTTCAGTGCTTCCCCGAAAGCGGCTACTACTCCACCGCCACCAACCAGAACGCCGAGATCCCTCTGCTTCTGGAAAAGGCCGCAACCATTAACGCAACGGAAGGCTACGGCGACATTCTGGGCTATGCCTTCTTCCGCGGCGGCTATCTGACTCTTGGCAACGCCACCTATGACGCGGATGCTTCTTCTCTCCATATGTATGTGGCAAACCAGAAGATCCTCAATACCGATCTGGCTTATCCCGACGACATCAAGCTGGTCTATAAGATGCAGAACGGCATGACTGCCACCTCTGTTTCCAATCTGTCCGGCTTTGCCGCAGGCACCACCGCAACCATCAGCTCTGACGGCAAGACCATCACCATTTATAACAGCGGAAATACCGCTCTGGCTACCTGCACCGGTGCCAGCTTTGATGTGAAGGTCACCGGAACCCCCAGCGACACTTATGGCGCAGCACAGCTCTTTGTTTACAATGTAGAAGGTGAGTACAACTCCTTCTGTAATACCACCATCGCCGGTGAGAACGACACTCCTGTTGTCACCGAGCCTACTGTAACTGAGCCTACTGTTACCGAACCCACTGTTACGGAACCCGCCACCTCCGAGCCCGCAGCCATCGGTACTGTAAAGGCTGAGATCATCGGTGACTGGCTGTGGACCAGCACCGTAGAGACCAGAGGCGCAAGCACTCTCATGGAAGAATATTCCAAGGCAGGCATTACCGATGTGTATGTTCTGGTCAAGGGCACCGGCGGCAATGTCGGCTGGAGCTCCAGTGTTTCCGGCACATCCCAGTCCTACAGCTATGATATGCTTCAGACTATCATTACCGCTGCCAAGCCCTACGGCATCCGGATCCACCCCTGGATCATGGCCGGTCACGACACCCACTACATCACCAACATTGACTCCGGTGCTATACAGTGGCATTTCCGCTATGGCTACGACAGCACCGTCACCCAGCGCATCAACCTCCGCGATACCGGCTACATCAACTATATGAAGCAGCTTGTCGCAGAGCTTTGCACCTATGATATTGCCGGCATCCATCTGGATACCATCCGCTACGGCGGCATCTACTACGACTGGGGCAAGAACGCCCGTGATCTGCTGCTGACCGAATACGGCATCACCATTGATCAGTACAATGCCGCTACCGCCGCAATGTGTGTATCCGCCGGTTATACCTACACCACCGCAACCTCCTCCACCACCGGCTACAACAACGGCGCCACCTACACCTATTACGCATTTAACACCAAGGATGACACCGTCACCGGCAACGATCTGGCTACCGTCCTCAGTGATCCTTCCTACGGCGATGCCTACATCGGCGCACAGGCGTTCCTGAAGATGCGTACCGACTCCGTCAACAACTTCATCGACGAGATGCGTTCCGTCATGGGCGACAAGGTTCTGTCCTGCGCCATCATGCCCGAGCCCATCGGTGATGTGTTTGAGACCTTCCAGTATGGTCAGGACATCAACACACTGGCAGAGCGCACCGACTATGTCACCCCCATGGTATACTCCACCGTTTATACCACCAACAAGCAGGGCGCGTACGATCCCACCTGGGTCGCTGAGAAGGCCAGAATCCTGGCTGAGTCCGGCTGTAACATGGTTCCCGGCGTGCAGGCTTTCACCGAGGACGGCTACGCTTCCTCCGCCACCGAGCTGAACGCTGAGATCCCCCTGTACATGGAAGTCGCCAAGGCCGCCAACGCCGCAGGCAAGGGCAAGGCTCTGGGCTACGCCTTCTTCCGTGCCAGCTACATGACCCTGGGCAATGCTACCTATGACGCAGAAACCTCCAAGGTTTCCATGTTCGTCAACAACCAGCAGTCCACCGCCAACAACAAGCTGGTTTACAAAATGCAGAACGGCATGACCTGCACCTCCGTCACAGGTCTGTCCGGCTTCACCTCCGGCACTACTGCCACCATCAGCTCTGACGGCAAGACCGTTACCTTCTATAACAGCGGCAGCTCTGTCCTTGCTGGTTATGGCGACGGCACCTTCACCATGGCTGTCACCGGCACTGCCAGCGACACCTATGGCGTTGCTCAGCTCTTTGCTTACAACAGCTCCGGTCTGACTAACTCCTTCTGTAACACTACGCTCCTGAATGTTGAGATCACCGAGCCTGAGGTTACCGAGCCTGAGGTTACCGAGCCCGATGTCACCGAGCCCGAAGTTACTGAGCCCGAGGCAACCGAACCTGAAGCTACCGAGCCTTCTGTTCCCACTCCTCCCGATGTTGTTGTTCCCAATGAGGGCTGTGAAAACGGTCACGATCTGGTTAACCGTGTTTGCTCCCGTTGCGGCTATGTTGAGGGCGCAACCCTGTGGCACTTCTGGAAGGGCAGCAGCGAAGCAAACTTCTCCTGGACCTACGAAGGAACAAATGGCTCCACCAGCGCCGTGAACTCTGCCGACAGAGGCGTGCTCTACAGCACCTCCGGCGGCGACGACCACTACTTCCATATGACCTCCGGCACCGGCTCCATGGGTCATGCTGTCCAGAGCGGCGATGTGATCGAGGTCGGCTACAGAACCACCGGTCTGCCCACCACCAGAGTCGGCACCACCGGCACCTTCGAGCTGTGGTACACCACCACTGCCAGCGACTCCACCTTCACCAGCTCCATGGTACTCTCCGCCAGCGTGACTCGTCTGGAGAACACCTGGCAGACCGCTCAGTTCACCGCCCCCTCCGGCGTGACTCTGAAGCGTCTTCTGTTCGATGTTCTGGAAGAAAGCTACGGTTACTCCGATTCCAAGGTCGAGATCGACTATGTCTATGTAGGACCCGCAGCCGGCTGTCCTTCCAAGGCTGATCAGTCTTCCCTGTTCTTCGGCTTCACCAACACTGCCGAGGATCAGCAGCGTTATGTCCGTGGCATCTACAATGACCGCAACTATGATACCGGCTTCTGGGGCTATAACTCCGTGAACGCCAGCTCCGTCACCTACAACGGCAGCGATCTGGTCATCACCCCCGTTTCCGGCGCGACCGGCACTTATGTCCAGACCTCTGACAGCACTCTGGGCACCAGTGTCAATGCTCTGAGCTATAAGCCCACTGCGGGTGATGTTGTTCAGATCCGTGTGAAGTTCGAGAATATGCAAGCTGTTTCCGGACAGACCGCTATGCTGCGCCTGTATCACTCCAAGAACAACGGCACCTCCGGCGTTGACGCCAGCAACCCCACTCTGGTTGCCAACCTGAACGGCAGCTACTTTGATGGCGAATACCATGTATTCACCGCTGAGCTGAACGACAGCTTCACCTCCGCCTCCGTCATCAACGCCATTCGTCCCCAGTTTGTCAATGTTACCAATGTATCCGGCACCACCGGCAAGATCTATATCGACTATGTGTATGTTGGTGCTGAAGAAAACGCTCCTTATCTGAATGTTGCCTGCGAAGGCGGTCATCAGGATCTGGAGACCTGGTGCATGGGCGACGGCACACACCACAGCTTCTGCTACACCTGCGGCGCCGAGTTCATCGACACCTGCATCGTGGTAGAATATGAGCGTGCGGAAGCTTCCACCACCGAAGACGGCTATGTCCTGTACGCCTGTGTCGGCGGCGCAAACGGCGTTGACAACTACTCCGTCACCGGCGGCTGCGGCTACAGCTACACCGAGGTTCTCCCCGCTACCGGTACTCAGCCCACCGAGCCTGAGGTTACCGAGCCCGATCCCACCGAGCCTGTGGTTACCGATCCCAGTCTCAAAAACGGCATCTATCTGGAGGATGGTCTGTATTACTACTATGTAAACGGCGAGATCCAGTATGCCGCGGGTCTGGTGTTTATTGACGGCTCTTACTACTACATCCGTTCCGGCGGTTATGCCGCAATCGGTTCTTACTGGGTCACCAACACCAACGGCATCACCGAGGAAGGCTTCTACATCTTCGCTGATGACGGCAAGATGATCCTCAACGATACCTCCAAAAACGGTATCTATCTGGAAGACGGCAAGTACTACTACTATGTAGACGGCGAGATCGGCTTCGGCGCGGGTCTGGTCTATGTGGATGGCAGCTACTACTACATCCGCTCCG
>JAZNYB010000260.1:0-13555 GCA_045594185.1 Faecousia sp.
AAGCGGAGATGGGATCTGTACCGGGATGAAAGAACAGCCCCAAACCCCATAACCCTTGAAGATGTATCCCAAGTTTGGTTTGCGGCAACTCCCTGGGAACAGGAAGACACCCTTTTATGGGGCGATCCCATTGACGGTGGGCGGCTCTCCCTTCCCTGGCTTGGTATGGGCTTCTATTTCTTGCTGACACTGGCAGCGGGTATCCTTTGCGCTCTGGTGTGGTTTATTTTCCGCAAGAAGAAGCTGGGCAAGCTGGCAGGTGTTGCTTCCCTGTTCTGCCTGAGCTACGCCCTGTGCGCCGTTTACGCCACCGGAGGTTCTCTTGACGTCTACGCTGTCCAAGACAGAACCGTTATCTTTTTCCTGTCCGGGCTTCTCGCTGCGCTTATGACAGGAACCATCCTCACGGGCAGACAGTTATATCTTATGAAAAAATGAAACAGATCCCTTCCACCCCTCTTGGCTCTGCCGGGAGGGGATTTTCTATTCGCAAACAGAAAAACCCCGGGCTTTCGCCCGGGGTGGGGAATTTGCGTATGTCTTTTAAGACAGGGAGCGCTTACTTGTTCAGGAGCTGATCCAGAACAGTGATAAGCTTGGCAACCTGAGCGCGGCTGGCAGTGTCCTGAGGAGCGATATTGTTGTTGCCCATGCCACTGATCAAACCGTTGGCATAAGCCCAAGTCATAGACTCCATAGCATAGCTGCTGACATCGTCCACATCCACGAAGCCGTCCAGAGTGATGCTGGGATCAACAGATACATCCAGACCCATATACTGTGCATAGCGATGCAGGAAAGCAACCAGTTCCTGACGGGTCACATTCGCCTTGGGCATGAAGATGGTATCACTCTTGCCCTTGGTAATGCCATTCTGGGAAGCCCAGATAACGGCATCAGTGTAATACTTGCCGGCAGGTACATCAGAGAAGGGATTCTCACCGGTCACGGCGGGAGAACCAGCCATGCGGTACAGGATGGTAACGATCTGCTCACGGGTCAGCATATTGTTGGGCCCAAACAGGGTTTCCTCCATGCCCTTCATCAGACCACGAGTGTAGACATACTCTACATACTCATAGAACCATCTGTCCTTGGTGACATCCACGAAAGGCAGAGGAGCATCGGGGTTCTCGGTGCAGACGATGTCGGCACGGTCACGAACACGGATGCGGGGGAAGGGACCCTCGGGAGCGTTGAAGGTATCGTCATAGGAGGCAAGACCGGTAGCGGTGATCAGGCAGCCGAGCTGGATGCCCTGAACCTCGTTGGCGGTGGTGATGTAGCCATCGATGAATACTCGGGCAACATTGCCTTCCGCGTCTTCCACCATAATGGTCTGGATCAGACCGTTGGCGATCTCGTAGGACTTCACAACGCCGCTGACAGTAACCAGCATACCTTCAACCTCACGGCTGTTGAGCTGCTGGGCAGTGATGACGGTGGGAGCAACAGGCTCAGCCTCACCGATAACGGTGATGGAGGTAACCTGCAGCTCAGGCTCGCCCTGATAGAACTCGGTAGTACCGGTCACGCGAACCACATCGCCGATCTTGTAAGAGCCGGCAACGGGGAAGCAGCAGATACCGCCGGTGGCGTCCTGAACATAGATACAATCGAAGAACGCGGTGTCCTTGTCGTAGCCGGAGGCATTGGAGGTCACGACACCCTCGATGGTGTACTTGTAGCCAACCTCGGCCTGAGCGGAAACCTCAGCGATGTCAGTGAGCTTCACGGGATTCAGATACTGTACCAGATTCTCACAGATCTTGTAGTTGGAGTAGTTCTTCTCGGCACCGGAATCCTCAATGGTAGCCTGAACCTCGAAGTTACTCATGAAGGCCGCACCGGATACGATGATCATACCCTGACCCTCGATCTCCTCGGAAGCCAGAACCAGCAGACGGTCGTCGCCCTCAGCATAAGTGTACTTGGGAACGGAATCGCCGCCGATGCCGTCATTGTCGGTATCCTTGGAGTAGGTGCCGGCATGACCGAAGACGATGGGAGTTACGGTTGCGGGAACGGTGGAGGTAGCAGCGCCGGAAGCGTCGACTACATGGATGGTAGCGCCGCCGTACTGGCTGTAAACCTCAGTGTACATACGGTCGTGGGGATTCTCAGGATCCACTTCCACGCGATCCATAAGGAAGCTGTCAAAGTTGTAGCTGTTGAAGTACAGTCTCTGAGTCTGACCGCCGTTGTAGGTGTCGTCGTGGGTGGCATCGTCAGTGATACGCAGGGAGGAACCCAGAGCCTCCAGAATGGTGTTCTGCGTCTCAGCCATGTGTATGATGTCGGGGTTGTTGATAATCGCGTCGTAGTTCTCGTAGTTATCAGACCAGCCTGCCAGAATGACCATGCCGCCAGCCTTGTTAAATGCCTTCAGGGCAGCCAGCTCATCGTCAGAGTAAACTCTGGGATCAGCCTGAGCAGCAGCCAGACGGCGGGAAGGAGCGGTGAGGATAATGGCCTTGAACTTGCCGTTTTCGTTTTCGCAGGCAGCGATCAGCTCTTCGCTGGTCTTCAGCTCAACGGTACGGACGGAGTAGCCCGCAGCCAACTGACCGAAGTTGCCCATGGAATCCTTATAGTTACCGGCAACATACTCGTTGTAGTGGGAAGCATCGATGCCGATGTAAACCAGCTCGTCAGCATCGAGAACATCCAGCTCCACATCCATGGAGAACTCATATTCGATGCCTTCCATCTCCATGACCACGGTAGCGGTGATCTTCATGACCTTGGCAACGGTGGGAGTGTAAGCCCAGTCGATGGCCAGAGTGCCGGAGGCGGGAACGGTGTAACCGGTGGTATCGGAGTCCAGAACCTGAGAACCATTGGTGGTGTAGGTGATGGACTTGACAGTAGCCTCGACAGCCTCACTGTTGAACAGGGTGGTGGTGATGGTCAGCTCCTCGTTGGTAACGGGAGTGGAAGTGCCGCATTCCACAGCGGAAATGCCCAGCTTCAGAGTCTCGCCCACCCAAACAGGAGCGGTAACAGCCAGATCGCCGTCACCCTCGGTGACACGGATGTAGTAGTAGCTGTAATCGGGGCTGATGGTGCAGGTCAGCTCACCAACGGACAGAACAGCGGGATCGTCCCAGGTGTAAGCGACCTTGCCGGAGTTGACAATGACCTCGACCTTGGAGATGGAGTCGGACTTGTCGGGATCGTAAACCTGAACATTGATGTTCAGAGCTTCGGGAACTTCCTCGATGATGGAGCCCATGACCATGTCATTGACAGTGTACAGGATCTCCAGGTTCTTATCCTCGGTGGCGTATACTCTATACTGACGGATAGCGGCATACAGACCTTCCTCGGAGAAGTCATCGGTGAGGATAACATCACGGGCATCGTTGGCATTGCCCCACTTACCCTTGTGGTTATCCTGGTTGTTGGTGGGAGCTACATGCCAGCCCTTATCCAGAGCCATGGTGTAGTACTCATAGCTGGGATAGTAGCCGCCGGCACCGACCTGACCTTCGCCGTTGCCAACTTCCACCAGGAAGATACGGGTGTCAAGAACAGCATCCCAATAGCTGAAATCGGTGAAGGTTCCGAAGGTGGAGCCGGGATGGTTGAACTGGCTGATGGAGTCCACGCCTTCAGCCTGGCTCAGCAGAGCGTAGTAAGCCTTCATGCCGGCATCAGCAGTCTTGTTGTTCAGGGTAGTGTTGTTACGGGAAACGATACCGGGGGTAACGAAGGTGTTGATGTGACCGGGGCCGCCGGACCAGGTCATTTCAAAGCCGGGAACGGCAATGACATCGCCCTGAGAAGCGTTGAAGTCTCTCATTGCGCCCACATACTCTGCCCAACGGGCCTGGCTGGTAGCATTGGCCAGAGACATATCATACAGCGCACCCTCGGGGTTGGCAGTGCCGCCAAAGTTGGCACCGTCAAAGTAGTTGGAGTGGTCGGTGAAGGCCACGAAGTCAACATTGGCACTCTCGTCCAGGCTTGCAATGTATCCCAGAGCGGATTCCAGAGAACCGGAGCCGTCGGAATAGGTGGTGTGGGAGTGGAGCTGACCGAAGTAGAGCTGGAAGGTAGCCTTGCCAATGGTGAAGCTCCAGGTCTTGGTTGCGACCTTGCCGTCAGCACGGGTCACAGTCAAAATGACGGTAACACGGCCGTCAACCATGTCAGCGGCGGGGGTGTAGGAAACCACACCATCCGCATAGGTGGCGGTAACTTCCTCGTCGTTGATGGTCATGGAAACGGTGGGATTCTCACCAACATTGATCACAGTGGCAGAGATCACAGGCTTCTTCTCGTCGCCGGTCTGAGCGTTGGGAGCGGGAGTTACTTCGTCGATCAGGGGCTCATCCAGAACGGTGACCACGATCTCGTCAGAGAACTCGATACCGGTGGTATCCTTACCGCTCAGCAGGATGGTCAGGCTCTCGCCCACAACCAGCTCAACAGGGATGGTCACGGTGTAGATGTTGTTCTCATCAACTTCGATAGTATGGTTAGCACCAACGGACTCTACGCCGAATACGGCATCCACGGTGAACTGGAAGGTGTATTCCTTGCCAACGTAAGCATTCTCGACCTCGCCGTAAACGAAAGCGGGCTCGTTTACAACACCGCCGGTGAGCTGCTCATTGCCGCAGGGATAGAAGAAGAACTCATAAATGTCATAATCGGTGACATTGTACATGCTGTAGGTCTTGTAAGCCTCAGCATAGTATTCCAGATACTGGCTGTACTGACCGTTGTACTTGGCGGTACGGCTCTCAAGGAAGAAGCCGCCGCTCTTGCCGGAGGTAACAGTCCAGTCCGCATCGTCGGAAGCTTCCAGAGAATAGAAAGCGTTGTTGCCGGTGCCGGTGGAGCACAGGTAGCCGTAAGTCTCGTTATAGAAACGATAGTATTCGCCGTTGATCTCAACCTTGAATACCAGACCACCGTTGGCAGAAGTGACATTGCCGTCTTCCTCAATGGTAGCGGCAGCATTGTTGATCACGCAGGAGCTGGGATCCGTGGGATCGCCTTCCATGAGAGCCAGAACGCCCTCAGCGGACAGGTTGTACAGCATGACCATTTCGCCGTCAGTGGGCAGGCTGCCGGAAGTGGAGCCGGAACCGGCATCGGTCACCAGATAGATCTGCTGTGCAAACAGAGCCTCGTTGGAGCCGATGTTGGTGTAGGAGCTCCAGGAGCCCTTGTCGGCATACCACTCCAGATAGCTGCCGCGAGCGGCGTTCTTAATGTAAACGCAGTCAGCAGTAGCAGCAGCGGTGATCTCCCAAGCGGTGTTCACATCGTCCAGGGGAGTGCTGGAATAAGAAGCACCCATGGACAGCTTCTTGCCGTCAGCGGTGGAGAAGGTATAAGTACCATCTTCGTTGATGCCCAGAGTCCAGATCTCAGCATCGGTGTAGCCAGCCAGAACGCCGTCGTTTACGGTAACATCAACGCCGTTGTTGTAGTAGCCGCTGTAAGAGGTGGACAGAGCCTTCAGGTTTGCGGGGTTGAAAATAACGATGGTATCGCCGTCCTGCAGGGTGGTGAGGTCGGTAACGATACCGTTCTCACGGGCAGGGGTGATCTCAGTGGTCAGAGTGTTGCGGAGCTGATAGTTGGTGTTGTAAACGCTGACAGCAGCCTTTACATCGATCTTGTCACCAACCTGGATAGCCCAAGTGCCGTCTTCGTTCTTAGCAACAACAGCCTTGTAGATCTGGATGGTGTTGCCGTCAGCATCCTTAACGGTGACATTGGGGGAGGTGTAAGTACCGTTGCTATCATAAACCTCGGTGACTTCCACGCCGGACAGCTTCACATAGGCGCAGATGTCAGCCTGGGTCAGGCCAAGGATGGTAACGGGCTTAGCAGTCAGAGTCAGACCCTCAGACTTCACATAGGTGCCGGAGCCAAGCTGAGGCAGACCATTGTAGGTAGCTCTGGAGCCGGTGCCGATGATGGTATCGCCCAGAGAAATGTCAGTGGGAGTAGCAGACATACGGACGCAGATAGCGCCAGTGTCGTCCTGCACATAGATGTTCTTGCTGTCAACCAGAGTGACAACACCCTTTACGGTGAAAGAAGTGCCGTCAGCACCCGCAAGCGCCTCGCTGATCGCAACATACTCGATCTCGGGCTCAGTGGGCTCGGGCTCGGTGGGAGCTTCGGTAGGCTCCTCAGTGGGGTCGGTGGGATCAGTGGGAATCTGGGATGCCTTGGTGATCTCCTCAGCCAAGGTGTTGCGGAGCTGCAGGGTGCCGTTGTTGGTGCCAACAGCAGCCTTCACATTGATCACATCGCCAACCTGAATGTCCCAGTTGGTTCCGTCGGTCTTGCCAACAACAGCCTTATAGATCTGGATGGAGTTGGTGCCGTCGGTAGCGGTGACATTGGGGGAGGTGTATGCACCGTTGTTGTCATAGATCTCAGTGACTTCCAGACCCAGAATCTGCACATAGGTGCAAACATCAGCGTCGGTCAGGGCATCAATGGTGGTCTCCTTGGCGGTCAGCAGCAGACCGGAAGACTTGGTGTAGGTGGCACTGCCAAGCTGAACCATGCCTCTGTAGACAGCTCTGGTACCGGTACCGATCACGGTATCGCCCAGTGCTACATCAGTAGGAGCGGTGCTCATGCGGATGCAGATGCCGCCAGTCTCGTCTTGCAGGTACAGGTTGCTGCCATCGACCAGAGTGACAACGCCCTTAACGGTGAAGGTCTCGCCGTCTGTGCCTGCCAGAGCGGTGCTGATGGGAACATACTCAGCCTCGGGCTCGGTGGGAGCTTCGGTGGGTTCCTCAGTGGGCTCGGGCTCAGTGGGGTCTACCACTGCGCCGGCTTCGATCTTATACAGATTGAAGTCGCAGGGGAAGTTGTTGGGGTTACCAGCAATGGTAGTAGTCTTGTAAGCGCGGAAACGGTTGTTTCCGGGGGCGCTTCCGGTGGTAACAGCGTTGCTGGCCAGCTTTACGGTATCGGCGCCGACACCGGCAAACTGGAACTTGCCATCGGTGCAGGAGACGGCCCATTCATAGTCGCCTGCAATGATGCCGTTGGCATTGCCGCCCTTGGGGGCAATGGTGGCACCGTTGCTGTCGGTCAGCTTAACGCCGGCCTCAGTAACGGTGATGGTCCAGGCAGAGCCGGTGATGGTAGTTTCGGTAATGGTGGGCTGATTGGGAAGTACCCAGGTATCTTCCAGAACATCAGGCGCATAACCATTGTCCAGAACCATCACATACTCGCCGGTGACCAATTCATCAGCGGTGGTGATCTTGGTGTAGTTCGCAGACTCCACAGCGAAAGCCATTGTAGGCACCATGGTAAGAACCATAGCGATGGTCAACAGCCACGCAAGGACTCTGCTTCGTGTGGTGGTTTTCATAGTCATCCTCCTTTTTTATTTTCTGCTCAAGGGCAGAAGTTGGACACTAAGTCACCGTAAATATATCATATATTTCCGAATTATGCCATAGCTCTTTTTGTTTTTCTCCTCTTGAAAAACTTTTTTGTGGTTTTTGCCAAAATTCAATGCCGAAAATTGGTCAGGGCGTGAGAGAATGCGCATAATTCGCTGTAGTTACTTATTTTGCCGCCTTTTTGTTAAAACTGTTGCTTTTTCCGGTGGGATACCTTATAATGCAGGCAATTCATTTTCCGGGGTAGCTGGACGGCTTCATAAGCCGCTTCTCAAAATGCCCCACATAACGAAATCCCGGAGGATTGCCCCATGAATACTCTTTTGCATATCTGCTGCGCTCCTTGCGCCAATCAATGTGTAGAAGTTCTGCGAACGGATGGTTTACAGGTCACCGGCTTTTGGTACAACCCCAATATCCATCCCTTTACAGAGTACCGCTCCCGGCGAAACTGTCTGCGGGAGTACGCCGAAGCTGTGAATCTTCCCCTGATAGAAAAGAACGATTACGCTCTGCGCCCCTTTGTCCGGGAAGTTGCGCAGGACATAGGAAACCGCTGTATCAAATGCTATGAAATGCGGCTTTTTGAAGCTGCGAAACAGGCGAAGGAAGGCGGCTTTGACAGCTTCACCTCATCCCTTTTCATCAGCCCCTATCAAAACCATGAGCTTATGGCAGAGGTTGCCCAAAGAGCCGCCGATGCTTATGGGGTGGACTTTCTCTACCGGGATTTCCGCCCTTATTTCCGTCAGGGGCAGACCTTTGCCCGGGAGAACGGCTTTTATATGCAGAAATACTGCGGCTGTGTTTTCTCCGAGGAGGAGCGGTATTTGAAGAAAGGAAAGCTCATTCCGTAAGTGCCTACAGCCTGTCCTTCTTTGGAACAGCTAACATATTATGTTCTGCATTTTTAGTGACCTCACCAAAAATTTTCCATAACATATTTGTAAACTTCTTCATAAAATATTGACAACACCTTACTGTTTGTCTTATAATATGCGAGGAATGTCAACCTGTATAAGAGGTTAGAAAGAGGGTTTTTCTATGTCTGAAGAAATGAACAACAAGCCTTCCCTTCTGGAAGAAAACATGAAGAAAGCACTGACAGAGTTTCTTGTGCTTCATTTGCTGTCCCAGCGGCCTTACTATATCGGCGAGCTGACCGACACCCTGGATGAGCGTAGTGGCGGTGTCCTGAATGTGGTATTCCCCTATGCCGCCGTGTACCGTATGCTCCAGAATGAGTACATCACAGAGCTGAAAAAGCGCGTTGCTCCCGATGGCCGCCGCCGTCAGTATTACACCATTACCGAACAGGGTCGTGCCCGTTTGGAAACTCTGACGCGTGATTTCCACCGCTTCTCTCAGGGCGTGGAGAAGGTTCTTGCATGGCAGGAGCCTGCTGAATAAACCATAAGGTATTTGAGGAAGCCCTTTTTAAGGGTTTCCTCTTTTTATCCCCCTGCGACACAAAGAAAAACCGGGCGCACCCAAACAGGTGTACCCGGATTTTTATAGAGGATCTATTTCCCTTCTTGTTTCTTTTTTGGCCAGAAGATCAGCAGGACTGCCGCCAGACCTGCCGCTGCCAGAGGAAGGATCACATAAAGGAGCTTGAAGCTTCCTTTTTGAATGATCTCTGCTTCCTCCACAGGTACAAAGCCCTCGCCCCAGTTGATCTCGCCCAAATAGATCTCAGGCTCTTGCAAGTCAGGGTTGTTATAGTCGCTGAGACAGATCCACACATCCTGATGACCGAACCAGTAGCCCATATAGCCCCAGACAAGACCGTTTTTATCGGTGTAGTAGGAGGTCAGCCCGGACATGATGTCTTCATCCCAATAATTGGAGCGCACATGAGACACCCCGCCGGGATATGTCCACAGGAGTATCGGCTCATCCACAGGGATCTTTACAGAGAAGCCCTGGGGGGCAGAATCCGTGATCTCCGGATGGTCATCAAAGAACTCCTCATCGTAACGATTCAGAAGATCGGTCAGAAGCGCATAGGTTTCGTCAGAAAACAGTGCCCATTGTGTGCCATCGTCCCCTGTATAAATATACTGAATATAGCACAGCTCGCCGTTGGTCATAGTTCCTTCGGTTTTTCCACCCGGCTTTTTGTAGAGCGTTACTTCCCCGGCGGGGCTGTTGGCGTAGGCATAGTAGCCCGCATGGGTAAAGTCCTCCTGGTTTCGGGTATAAAATGAATCGTCATAAGGCTCCCAAATGACATCAGCGGAAGCGGTGGACGCAAGAGAAAAGAAAAGGGTCAGGGTGAACAACAGACAAATCAGCTTTTTCATAACAGTTCCCTCCGTTATTAAAATAGTTGCCCGAGCAGAAGCCCCAGGGAGTAAGACAGAACATTTGCGCTTATAGCAAACAGGGCAGGGCTTGGAATGTGGTTTTTCTTAAAGCGGTAGATGGCAGCTTCCGTACCCACCGCCCACAGCTCCGGAAGCAGTGTGTGAAGCCAAAAGCCATGCAACAACAAAAGGTTGTGAGCGAGGACTACCAAAGGGTTTGTCAGCATATTGGCAAGAAGTACCAAAAGCAGGTCTTTTTTTCGGATGCCCCACACAAGGGCGAAAATGCCTTCCACCAGAAGGGTCAGAAGCAGGGATATCAGGTAGTGCATTTCGACCTCCTCCCACTAAACAGGAGCAGCCCTGCGCCGGACAGTCCCCCCAGTACAGCGGCCTGCCATGGGGTGAGGGTAAAACCCACCTGCGCCGGGAGAAAGCCAAGAAACAGGGCAAAGGTCAAAAGTCCAAAGACGAACCCCTCCCCACCGGGCAACAGCGCGGCGGACTCCCGCAGAGTAATGGGCATGGACATATTGAACATAAAGCCTGCCAACACCCCCAAAATCGGCACACCGGGGAACAAAAACAGCACCGCAGCCAGAAGCCCGGATATTGCCCCAGCCCATTTGGGAGAGAACCTGTCCGCTGCCAAACCGCCCGCCGCCTTTCCCGCTGCTGCCAGTACCGCGCCCACAGCCACCCAAGCTCCGGTTTTCCAGGGGTTTGCCATGGTCAGCCCTACCAGAGAGCGGAGCAGAACGATTGCAAACAGCACTCCCAAAATACCCAGATCCTTCCCGGAGGGGCGTTTCGTTTGTCGTGGAGAGGGTATTTCTTCTTTACATTGGATCAGCAGCCACAGACCGCACAGCCCCAGAAGCAGTCCCCCAAGAATACCGGCATAGGAAACACCTCGCAGCGCGCCGCCCAGAAAGATCCCCACAGCACCGGGAGCGACAAACAGCCCAACGCCCCGGTAGCTCCTGTGGGTAAGGAGTGTTTCTCGCCCACCGCCTACATGATACAGGGCATTTCCCAGTCCCGACAGAATCGCGGTGTACCAAAAGCTTACAGGCAAAGCCGCCAACAGCACCAGTCCTGCCCCCAGAGCGGCGAAAATGCGGTTGCGCCCCAGACGGTCTGCCAGTACCCCTAAGGGCATTTGCAGGGCGAAGGCGCAGAAGTTATAGACCAGTGCCAAATCTATCCAGTGGGCAGTGCCGGAAAGCCGCCCCAGAAGCAGCCAGGCGCAGAAGAAGTCCACGGCAAAATGCCCCAGAGCGTAGACAGGTAAAATCCTTTTCACAAGCATCGCCCCCTCCAAAAGGTGGTTTTATCAATAAAGACGGAAATAATGGCGGGAGGTTTCCGGGAGTGGTAAATTTTGGTTTTCCATACGGTGCCAAAGCCTGTGAAATGCACAAATGCCCCCGATTTTCCAAAAGAAGCGGAAGATCAGGGGCAATTTTTGCGCTTTATGCCATATTCAGCAATGGGAAAGGCTCAAAGTTTTATCTACCCATTCTCGCCAGCACCTTTTCCACGCCCAGAACCAGTGCTTCGATTTCCTCCCGGGTGGTATACCGGCTGAGAGACACCCGGAAAGCTCCGTCCATGATCTGGGAAGACAATCCCATGGCTTCCAAGACATGGCTTCGATGCCCCTTGGCACAGGCAGACCCCGCAGAGACGCAGATCCCCTGATCCTGCAGAATATTGATAGTATTTTGGGTGGGAACGCCGGGGATGGACAGAGCCAGAATGTGAGGGGCTTCGTGAGTGCCCAGAATTTCCACTCCGGGAAGCCCCGACAGCTTTTCTGCGGCAAGTTCTTTTAAGGCATTTTCCCGGGCGAGATCCTCTTTTAAGGTAGGCAAGGCTGCGGCACAGGCAGCACCGAAGCCCATAATGGCAGGCATACCTTCCGTGCCGCTGCGGTAGCCACCCTCCTGACCACCCCCCAAAGCATGAGGAGGAAGGGGAAGTCCTTTGCGGATATACAGTGCCCCTGCGCCTTTGGGTCCATGAATTTTATGGGAGGACACGGAAATGAGGTCTGCGCCTAAAGTCTTTGCCTGAAAGGGGATTTTTAAGAAGCCCTGCACCGCATCCGTGTGGAAAATGGCATCGGGAGCCATCCGGTGGGTCAGCTTTGCCATGGAGCTAATGGGCATGACAGCGCCCGTCTCATTGTTCACCATCATAACAGAGACGAAAACCGTATCCGGGCACAGAGCTTCCCGGAGAGCATCCAAGGTGATGCGCCCTTCCCGGTCAGGCTGGAGACAGGTGACGGTGTAGCCCTGTTCCCCCAGCTTTTTCATGGGATTTAAGACGGCGTGATGCTCGATGGCAGTAGTGATTATGTGCTTTCCCCGCTTGCCCATGCGAGCCATGGAGGAAAAAATTGCCCAGTTGTCCGCTTCAGTGCCCCCGGAGGTAAAAAACACCCGGTCAGCCTCAGCTCCCAAAGCCTTTGCCACCTGCTCTCTGGCGGTGCGAAGGTTCTTTGCGGCTTCCATGCCGAAGCGGTATAAGGCACTGGGATTGCCCCAGGAGGTTTCCATGCCCTGCGTTACAGCGGCTACCGCCTCCGGGCAAGGCTTGGTAGTTGCGGAATTGTCTAAATAGATCAGCATAACGGTTGCTTCCTTATATCATGTAGAGTTTGGATTCTGGTAAGGCATACAAATTTTGGTTTGTCGAGCTGTTTCGGAAGCCCTCCACCCTACAACCGGCTACCGAAAACAGCATTATAAACCGGAATCGGTCGTTTTATTTACCCACGCAGAACCGCTCAAAAATTCTGTTTGTAATATCCTCCCGTACCGTTCCTCCGGTGACCTCTCCCATGGCTTCCATGGCGGCTTCCGCATCGGTAAGCACCGCGTCAGGAGTAAGTCCCAGCTTCAGCCCTTGCAGAGCGGAAAGCATGGCTTCATAAGCTCTGCGCACGGCATCGAACTGGCGGGCGTTGGTAAGAATAGAGCCGTCGCAGGGAGCTTCTCCGGCAAAGAGAGCTTCCACAGCATCAGATAGCTGCTCCAGCCCATCTCCGGTTTTGGCGCAAATGGGAAGAATCATTTCAAAGGGAAGCTGGTCAGGGGTGACGACCTGACCCAAATCGGTCTTGTTCAGCAGAGCGATCGCCTTGGGCGCATCCAGACACAGAGCGATAATGGTTTCATCCTCGGGGGTAAGCTCCTGAGAGCCGTCGCAGACGAAAATGGCAAGGTCACAGTTTTCCAGAGCCTCCCGGGAACGCTCCACACCCAAAGCCTCCACCTGATCCTCCGTCTCCCGGATACCGGCGGTATCAATGAGCCGAAGACGGGTAGATCCCAGCATAACGGATTCCTCTACGGTGTCTCTGGTGGTGCCGGGGATGTTTGTGACGATCACCCGTTCATAGCCTGCCAGAGCGTTCAGGAGACTGGATTTTCCCACATTGGGGCGACCCACGATCGCCGCGGCAACGCCCTGCTTCAAAATGCGCCCCTGATTGTAGGTGCATAGAAGGGTATATAACGCCTTGGCATCCTGCCGCAGCATCCCTTCGTAATTAGAAAGACCAAAATCCTCAATATCCTCGTCAGGATAGTCCAAAACGGCGTGAAAATGGCTGCAAATATCTCTTAAATCGTTATAGACAGGACTTAGCTTCTTTTGAAGCACGCCGCCTACCTGCCCGGCGGCATTGGTGGCAGCTTCCGCAGTCTCCGCTTCAATGAGATCAATGACCGCTTCTGCCTGCGTTAAATCCAACTGCCCATTGAGAAACGCCCGTTTGGTAAACTCTCCCCTTCGGGCAGGTCTTGCCCCGGCGGTGTAGAGAGCCTGAAGACC
>JAZNYB010000261.1:0-10144 GCA_045594185.1 Faecousia sp.
CGGTGATAGCAGCCCAGACAGGCAACGCATTTGTCCCCAAAGGTCACCTTCCCCTGAGAAAGAGAAATATTTTCCACCGGGCAGAGAGAAACGCACTTTCCGCAGGCGGTGCAGCTCTCATTGACCCGGAAGCCCTGAGCGATTTTGTACCAATTATCCTTGTTTTTCAGGTAAAGCTCCGCTTTCGTCCCTTTGGGTTTTGGCAGTTTTTCTTCCTCTTTTTCCAGTGAGGCGATCACCTGCCCGATCCTTTTGGGCGCAGCTTTCAGGGTGCTGTTTAAGTAAAACTTGGGTACAGTAAAGGTCAGGGTATAATTTTCCGGCATCTTCACCGTATGCACAGAGCGAATATTCAGCCCCAATCCTTTGGCGTATTCATAGGTGAAGTAGTCCGCGCCCCCGGTCATGCCCCCATAATTCAGAACCACATCCACCGGCACATTCCGGAAAAGCCTGGGCAGCAGCTCATATACATGACGGGGAAGCCCAAAGGAATAAATGGGAGAAACCAAAATCAGCCGGGAAAATTCCTCCCCGTTTCCCCGGTATTTGGGGATATAGAGAATACGACCGCCCAGCTTCTCCTGAATGCTTTTTGCGATATACAGACTGTTGCCTGTGCCACTGAAATATAAAATTCCTGTCATGGCTCGTTCCCCTTCCCTGTTCTTTGCGTATGCCTATTGTAGCAGAGAATGACGGCTTTTGCAATCCGGATTTCCCACTGTCAGCTCCGGGCGAAAAATCACAAAACATAAAATATAATGGCAATGGATTGAAGGAATGTTCCCAGCACCACAAAAATATGGAACACCGAGTGCATCCACCGTTTTTTACTCCCGATGCCATACAGAACCGCCCCAATGGTAAAGCTGATGCCACCCAGCAGGAGGAATAAAAAGGCTTCCAAACACACATATTGGATCACTTGGTTCGCAAAAGGGATCACTGCCCAGCCCATGCCAATGTAGCAGATCATGGAAAACACATTGTATTTCTTCAGGTCAATTGCCGTGAGGGTCGCCGCCAAAATTGCCAGACCCCATTCAAAGGCGAACAGTCCCCAGCCCAAAACCGGGGCAACAGGTCGGAACGCCACCAGAACGATTGGCGTATATGTCCCGGCGATGAGAAAATAAATGGTGCAATGATCCAAAATCTGCAAAACCTTTTTCCCTGTTCCCGGGCGCAGTCCATGATACACACTGGACATGGTATAAAGGGCGATCATGGAGACACCGTAAATAACTGATGTGACCACGCCCCAGGGGTTTTGGTGTGCAGCCGATAAAATCACGCACACTAAAAGTGTCACGATACCCAGTGCGGCTCCAACAATGTGGGTAACGGTATTCATCACTTCCTCCCCGTGGGTGTAATCAGGAAGCTGTCTGTGGGCGAGCTTGATTCGTTTTTTCATGGGATACCTTCCTTTCCTGCGATAAAGCCATTATAACAGGTTTTGGGAAAAGACCGCTCCACTGTGAGAAAATCCGGCTCTACAGCTTCATAAAGTGCCGCTCTACCGCCGGGAGAGCCAAAGTAGAGTTACAAGTTCTTTCTCCATTTCCCAAGCAGCCTGCGAAGCCAGCCCATTTTACGCCGCCCCACAACGACCCGCTTCCATTTTCCGCAGCCCTCGCACAGCTCCAAGTCCCTGCTTAAAACATAATCATCCTCCGTCAGCTTCCAGCCGTTGAGCTTATTCCAGCAATCCGGGCAAAATTCAGCCATTAGAAAGTCCCTCCATGATCATTTTTGGTTAATTTGCCCCTATCTTTTATGGGGATATTTGCCATAATAACATCAGGGTGATGAAAAATGAGTCGTATTGGGCAGTTACGAAAAGAAAAAGGCTACACGCAGGTAAAAATACAAATGATGACCGGCATTGACCAAAGTGACTACTCCAAAATTGAAAGCGGAAAGCGGTATCTTACCTTTGAGCAGTGCCGTCGGCTTGCCATTGCCTTGGACACCAGCATGGATTACCTGGCGGGGCTGACCGACGAGAAAAAGCCCTATCCCCGGAGCAAAAGCGAAAAATAACCGAAAAATCCTGCTTTGTCCCAAGAAATCTTTGACTTTTCCCTCTGTTTAGGGTAAAATACACCGTGTGACCAGGTTGGACAGCCGCGGCTGAAAGTCGAAAGACTTCAGGTGAGGAAAGTCCGGGCTCCACAGGGCAAGGATAACGGGTAACGCCCGCCGGGGGTGACCCCAGGACCAGTGCAACAGAGAGATACCGCTGCCCCGCCTTCGGAGGCAGTAAGGGTGAAAAGGTGCGGTAAGAGCGCACCCGGATCATGGAGACATGATGCCGATGTAAACTCTATCCGGAGCAACACCGTGTAAGGGACATCAGGCTTGCCCGGCCGTCCCAAAGAGGTGGCTTGAACCCGGGAGCAATTCCGGGTCTAGATAGATGGCTGTCAAAACAGAACCCGGCTTATAGACCTGTGTCGCAAAAGCTGCTGACCCGAAATCTTCGGGTCGGCTTTTTTACGCCACCATAAGAAAAATGTGTTTTTTGACCACTCAACAAAAAAAATTGTATACATTTGTCAGGAACTGTGATAAAATGACAGTGTTCTTGCCGGATTTTTCGGCAAACCACCGGCGGTCACGGCATAAACCGCCAAAGAGAGAGATTCACCATTTTTGCAAAGTGGCAAGAAGGAGGTATCCCCTTGGATATTTTTGAAAAATGTTTTGCTCCCATGCTGGCAGACGAAGCCCGGCAGCAGGAATTGTACCCCTATTTTAAGGCTCTGGAGTCCCGGCAGGACAAAGAGGTCATTATGGAGGGCAAGCGGCGCATTATGCTTGGCTCCAACAACTATCTGGGTCTGACCACCAGCCCTGAAATTATCGAAGCCGGCATCCATGCTCTGGAGCATTTCGGCACCGGCTGCTCCGGCTCCCGGTTCTTAAACGGCACTCTCACCATGCACCTGGAGCTGGAAAGAGAACTGGCAGAGTTTTTGCGGAAAGAGGATGTTGTCACCTTCTCCACAGGCTTCCAGTCCAACCTTGGCATCATTTCCGCTTTGGTCGGCAGAAACGACTATGTGATCTGTGACCGGGAAAACCACGCCTCTATCTATGACGGCTGCAAGCTGAGCTACGGTAAAATGCTCCGCTACCGCCATTCCGATATGGCAAGTCTGGAAAAGTGCCTGAAAGAAGTCCCCGAAAAATCCGGTGCGCTGATCGTCACGGACGGCGTATTCTCCATGGGCGGCGACATTGCCAAGCTCCCGGAGATCTGCGCCCTTGCGCAGCAGTACGGCGCGAGAGTTATGGTTGACGATGCCCACGGCTTGGGAGTCATCGGTGAAGGCGGCAGAGGTACGGCAAGCTACTTCGGCTTAGAGGATCAGGTGGACATTTACATGGGCACCTTCTCCAAGTCCCTGGCTTCTCTGGGTGGCTATATGGCTGCCAGTGCCAGAGTTTGCGATTTCGTGCGCCACGCCTCCCGTCCCCACATTTTCTCCGCTTCCATTCCCCCGGCAAACTGCGCCGTGGCTCTGGCTTCTTTGCGCCATTTGAAGGCCCACCCGGAGCTGGTAGACAGGCTCAGTCAGCTTGCCGGTTACGGAAGAAAGCGTTATCAGGAATTGGGGATTCCCATTATCCTTTCCGAGACCCCCATTATCCCCATTTATACCTACGAACCCCTGCGCACCCTGCAAATTCAAAAAGAGATCTACGAAGCCGGTGTCTATGTCAACGCCGTGCTGCCTCCCGCCTGCGCTCCCGGGGAGTGTCTGCTGCGCACCAGCTTTATGGCAAGCCTGACGGAAGAACTCATTGACGAGGCTGCTCAAATTATGGCTGAGGTGATCCATCGCCATGAGTAAGGTCGTTCTCATTACCGGAGGAAGCTCCGGCATTGGTCTGGAAACCGCCCGGGCACTGGTTCAGGCGGGATGCAAGGTTTATGAAATGAGCCGCAAGCCTGCGGAAAATCCCGGTATTATCCATGTATCCGGGGATGTAACCTCTCAGGAGTCTGTGGAGGCAGCCGTTTCCCATGTCATTGCCACCGAAGGAAGAATCGATGTGCTGATCAACAACGCCGGGTTTGGCATTTCCGGGGCTGTGGAATTTACGGATATAGAGGAAGCCAAGCGGCAGTTGGATGTGAACTTCTTCGGAATGGTCAGGATGTGCAAGGCTGTTCTTCCCCATATGCGGGAAGCGGGCTGTGGGCGTATCGTCAACATCAGCTCCGTCGCCGCTCCCATTCCCATCCCCTTTCAAACCTTCTATTCCGCCAGCAAAGCCGCCATCAATGCCTATACCATGGCTCTTGGCAACGAGGTCAGGCCCTATGGCGTGACGGTTTGCGCCCTGATGCCCGGAGATATCCGCACCGGGTTCACTGCCGCCCGGAGAAAAGCCGCCATTGGTGACGAGGAATACGGCGGTCGCATTTCCCGGTCTGTGGAAAAAATGGAAAAGGACGAACAAGGTGGCATGGAACCCTCCGCGGCAGGAAGAAAGGTGGCAAAGCTGGCACTAAAGCGGTCAGTGAAACCCCTGTACGCCCTGCGGTTTGATTATCAGCTTTTTGTGATCCTGTCCCGGATCTTGCCGGTGCGGTTCTTAAATTGGCTGGTTTATCAGTTGTACGCAAAGTGAATAGGAAAAGGCACCGCCAGAGGTTACTTCCGGCGGTGCTTTTTGTACAATGTAACGATCTTCATGCAAGCAGATTGCCGAGCATTTCCAAACAAGCTTTGCTTGCAAAGCTTGCTCACGGCACAGCTGCTTTAATACTTTCAGCAATTCTTTTTACAACCGGCACACAGACTGAGTTGCCAATTTGCTTATATCTCGTTTTATGCGGTACCGATCCCGGAAACCCAAAAGTCTCGGGAAACCCTTGAAATCGCAAACACTCACGGAGTGTCAATTTTCTAACCCCAAAATTATCACGGATCAAGGGTATCTGATTGTTCTGAGTGCCCATAGCAGCGGTCAAAGTTGGGCACATACCGCCTTTTACTGCTTTAATACTGTTATGATACACCCGATAGATCGCATTGCAATTTGAGACAATTTGGCGCGCTTTAACCGCAAACGCACTGTTATCAGTGTAATAATGCGCATTTCCAACAAATCTTTTTCGTTCAATAATCATATCAGCGGTTTGTTTAAGCTCGATTGGTTTTGGGAATTGAAAGCGGTCACAGCTTTCAATATGTCTGAAGGCAACGATATATATACGATCCCGGATCTGCGGAATATTGCCATACTCGGATGCACGCATGATACGATACCTGACATAATATCCACACTCAACGAGAGTCGTATAGATTGTACAGAATGTATGTCCATCATCATGGTGAACCAGATTTGCAACATTCTCTAAAAAGACTACTCTTGGTTTGTGTGATTTTATAAATTTAGTCACCTCAAAGAACAAATTTCCTCGATCATCTTGAAAACCTTGTTGCTTTCCACCCACAGAAAAAGCTTGGCACGGAAATCCTGCAGCAAGAACATCAACAGGCGGCAAGGCGTCTGCATCAATCTTCCGAACATCCTGCTCAACCAGGGGAATATTCTTGAAGTTCGCTCTATATGTTTCACAGGAATCAGGATCATTCTCAATTGCCCAAGCAATTTCAAAACCAGCTTGAGCAAATCCGATGTCAATTCCACCTATTCCCGCAAACAAACTCCCAACAGTCATCCCAGACATCTTTGTGCTAATTCGACCATGGCTCCACTTGCACATGGATTGAGTTGGGAACAGAAATCAGTTGTACATCAAACTTGAGAGACGGTTCAATTTTGCTGGATGCATTATGAATCCTCATCGTAAGTGTCCATCCTTCGTCGCACACGATCGTGACCTTATTATCCGATCCCGGAACCATATCCATATGGTAGAAGCAAGTGGGAAGTCTCAATCTAGAAACATCAACAAGGGATTTATGCCCATTGGCAGATTTATTCAATGTTCCCGCAATGTTGATAGCTTCAACTCTGGTCGTCTTGTGCTTATCATCTGTGATTACTTTATAAAAATCATATCTTCCCAACATATACTCAATCATTTTTCTGGGAACACTTGGATCTTTCTCCGACAAACGCCTCATTTCTGCCAGAAAAGCTTTCAGCACAGGGATATAATAGCGTTCCGCTTTATCGGCAATACTGCTCCACAACGGAATGGGCGTACCGTTTGCAGCTGCCGCAGCTCGGATGTTCTTCAGCTCATTAAAAATAGGCACAATGTTCTCAAAATAAGTAGCAGAACAAGGTATACCGAACCATTCTTTTCCGAAATCAATACTGGCTGAGAGCCGACTGTGCTTCACTGCCTGATGGTTATGTTTGCACGAGAGTCCTATTTCCCATCCGTTGGAGCTGCGAATGCAGACAACATCACGAACATCTCCCGCTATGCCCTGAGCATCAGTCTGGATAACTAAAGCCAGCGCATCTTTGCCGTACTCTAACTGTGGCTCCAATCTTAGAATTACCCTTGAAGCAGCATCAGCAGCAAGCATAAGCTTTTCAGACACCCCTTCACTTTCAGCTTTTTGGAATGCAGCGCGTGCCGTTCTTAGCGCATCAGACTCCACTACTACAATAGGTACAACACCCCTGTCTGTCAAATGCCGCTCCATAGATGTTAAACACGCATATTCATACGCCTTTCCATACTCCGTATTATTTAGTGCCATTACAAAACACCACCTCTATCATTTATGCTCCTGTGCGATATATGGTCTAATATAATTTGCAACAAATTCAGCAAGTCTAACCGGTACAGCATTGCCTATCTGCTTATAGATGCTCGTCAAATCACCAAAAAACTCCATATCCCCGGGGAAGGTCTGAATAGCAGCAACTTCTCGCCAGCTTAAACGACGAGTGAGCCCATCGCTCCCAAATCGCCAAAGATCCTTTCCAACCTTTTCCATATCGGGAGATCCCGGCCAAAGTGTCACCTGTTTTGCCATCGCTGGAACCGTGTATGCCACATCGTCCCAGCCTCTCTTGCGATTACGAGACATATAACGGGAAGAATACGGAGCACAACAAACATCCTCCAGCTTTGCGGCCGGCATATCCCCTATTGCTTCCCGAAGGGTCATAGTTTCTCCATTAGAATCGGGCAACTCAAAGGTTCTAACATTCAGATCTTTTCTAAATCCGACAATAATAACGCGCTCACGATCCTGCGGGACACCAAAAAATTTCGCATTTAGTAGTTTATAAAAAACATCATAGCCACAATCAGAAAATTCAGCAATAATGGCATCAATAACTTGACCGCCCCCCATTGTGAGCAGCCCCTTAACATTCTCACCTACGAACGCAAGCGGTTGACACTTGCGAACCAGTTTCACATAATGCTTATACAATACATTTCTGGAATCATCAATTTTTCTCGGTCCACTTAAGCTAAATCCCTGACAAGGAAACCCACCTAATACCACATCAGAATGAGGGATAGTCGCAAAATCAATTTGAGAAATATCTCCACATATCACATTTGCCTTACTCCAGTTCTGATGAGTTTTACAGGCGTCCTTATCAAAGTCATTTGCCCATATAGTTTCGAAGCCGGCGCGGTCAAAGCCCATATCGAGACCCCCCGCACCACAAAACAAGCTAACCGCCGTAAATTCTCTCATCAATAACAACTCCTATTATTCTCCATGCAGAAGATAAAATCTTCTTACAAATATATTATAGAACATTTACGCATATCTTTCAATCATTATTTGCAAAATCGTGACATCCAGCTTTCGCTGATACAAAACGCCCCACCGGAAAACCCAGTGGGGCGCAATTTAGGTTAGCTAAAGCGGATTACTCCTCGATCTCGGTAACGACGCCGGAACCGACGGTACGGCCACCCTCACGGATAGCGAAACGCAGGCCCTTCTCGATAGCGATGGGGGTGACCAGCCCAACAGACATAACAACATTGTCGCCAGGCATGCACATCTCAACGCCCTCGGGCAGGTTGATGATGCCGGTAACGTCGGTGGTACGGAAGTAGAACTGGGGACGATAGTTGTTGAAGAAGGGAGTATGACGGCCGCCTTCTTCCTTGGACAGGACATAAACCTGGCCCTTGAACTTGGTCAGAGGCTTGATGGAGTTGGGCTTAGCCAGAACCTGGCCACGCACAATGCTCTTCTTGTCAACGCCACGGAGCAGGGCGCCGATGTTGTCGCCGGCTTCTGCGTAGTCCAGCAGCTTGTGGAACATTTCGATGTCGGTAACGACAGTGCTGGTCTTCTCCTCGTTCAGACCAACGATCTCGACGGGCTCGTTCTTCTTGATCTGGCCACGCTCAACACGACCGGTAGCAACAGTACCACGACCGGAGATGGTGAACACGTCCTCAACGGGCATCAGGAAGGGCATATCAGCCTTACGGTCGGGAGTGGGGATATACTCGTCGACAGCATCCATCAGTTCCTTGATGCAAGCGTAGTCGGGATCGGAAGGATCGTTGGACTCGCAGATCAGAGCGTTCAGAGCGGAACCCTTAACAATGGGGGTGTCGTCGCCGGGGAACTCGTAGTAGTCCAGAGTCTCGCGGACTTCCATCTCAACCAGCTCCAGCAGCTCCTCGTCGTCGACCTGATCGCACTTGTTCAGGAAAACAACGATAGCGGGAACGCCAACCTGACGGGCCAGCAGCAGATGCTCCTTGGTCTGAGCCATGGGGCCGTCGGTAGCAGCGATAACCAGGATAGCGCCGTCCATCTGGGCAGCACCGGTGATCATGTTCTTGATATAGTCGGCGTGACCGGGGCAGTCAACGTGAGCGTAGTGACGAGCTTCGGTCTGATACTCAACGTGAGCGGTGTTGATCGTGATACCACGAGCCTTTTCTTCGGGAGCCTTGTCGATGGAAGCATAGTCCTCGAAGCTGGCCTTGCCGGAGAAGGACAGGTACTTGGTGATAGCAGCGGTCAGAGTGGTCTTGCCGTGGTCAACATGGCCGATGGTGCCGATGTTAACATGAGGCTTGGTTCTTTCAAATTTCTGCTTTGCCATTGAAAAAATCCTCCTGTAACTTATAAAATAAATTGAATTTTGTTCTCGATTCTTGCCGAACTGCTACTATCTTACTACAGATTCCGCAGAAAGGCAAGTAAAATTTCATCAATGAGAGCGTTTCGATACAATATCTTCGCTCTTGGACTTGGGCAGCTCCGTATAATGGCTGGGCTCCATGGAATATTGACCACGACCCTGGGTCTTGCTGCGAAGATCCGTAGCATAACCGAACATCTCAGACAGAGGCACATTGGCATCAATCTGGGTAGAGCCATTTCTGGGGATCTGACCAAGGATGTTGCCCCGGCGGGCAGTGATGTCACCGATAACGGCACCCATATATTCATCGGGAACCACAACGGCAACCTTCATAATAGGCTCAAGGATCACGGGGTTTGCCTTCCGGCAGGCTTCCTTGAACGCCATGGAACCGGCGATCTTAAATGCCATTTCGGAGGAGTCAACCTCGTGGTAAGAGCCGTCATACAGGGTAACCTTTACATCCACCACAGGGAATCCGGCCATAACGCCTGCCTGCATTGCGCCCTGAATACCGGCATCAACAGCAGGGATATATTCCTTGGGGACTGCGCCGCCAACAACAGCGTTGACGAACTCGTAGCCCTTTCCGGTCTCGTTGGGCTCTACACGGATCTTAACATGACCGTACTGACCCTTACCGCCGGACTGGCGGGCGTACTTGGTATCCTGATCGGCAGTGGTCTTGATGGTTTCCTTATAGGCAACCTGAGGCTTACCGACATTTGCTTCGACCTTGAATTCGCGAAGCAGACGGTCAACGATGATCTCAAGGTGGAGCTCACCCATACCCGCAATGATGGTCTGACCGGTCTCCTCGTCCGTATAGGTACGGAAGGTGGGGTCTTCCTCAGCGAGCTTCATCAGGGCGATGCCCATCTTCTCCTCACCGGCCTTGGTCTTGGGCTCCACCGCGACGCGGATAACCGGCTCGGGGAACTCCATAGACTCAAGGATGATGGGATGGTTTTCGTCGCAAAGGGTATCACCGGTGGTGGTGTTCTTCAGGCCGACGACGGCAGCAATGTTGCCGCACCAGACCTCTTCGATCTCCTTG
>JAZNYB010000262.1:0-28311 GCA_045594185.1 Faecousia sp.
AGATAGACTCCCCCCTCCTCCGGGGTAAAGGAGCTGCCTTCTCCTGGGGTCAACTGCTGAAGAATGGGAGTGCAGATCATTCCCTTCCGGATGGCGGTCACACGGTCATCACTCTGCCGCATCAGTTCTTCCAAAAGCTCCGGGGTGCATGGCTCATCCGTATCCACAGCTCTCATGGTCAGGCAGAACACTTCATCCGGAATCGACTTTGCCATTGCCAGAAACGCCGCACCCTCCGGCTGTAGGAAGTCTTCCTGTCCTGTGACTTTTTGTGCGTTGCGGGCTGTAAGCAGCACCCGGAAGAAGTGTGTCTGGGCACCTGCCGCCTTTGCCAGATGGAAGGCAGACCAAACGCCCTCCTCCAAGGTCGTCCCCGGTTCCAGATTCCAGGCGTGGATCAAATCAGCGCAGTCTCTTTCCGCCAATGCAGCCAGAAGCTGGGCATAACTCTCCGTAGTAGGGGCGACGGTATAATGGCTTGCATCCAACCGGGCAAATTCCGCACCGGGCGCGATGTGAAGCAGTTTACAGCCTGCGTTCTGCAAGCCCTCCACCAGCTCCGGATTTCCACCCTTGTGGAACAGTGCCACAGTTTCCGGAGGCAGTGCCCGGGAAGTTACCTTTCTTTCCTGCCAATTTACAGTATAGAAGCTGTTGGCAAAGAAAGACTGGTACTGCTCCACCCGCTTGGTGGTATATTCCTCTGCCTGCGCCAAAAGCTGCCCATCCCGGTCAAACAACCGCACAGCAAAAGAGAAGGTTTCCCTTCCGTGGGCAGTCAAGGGACGGAAATGGCAGTAAAAATGGCTGGGAAGGGGACGATAAACGCACAGGTTCTTATATTGCAAGGGTAAATAGAGATTGGAATGGTAATTGAACTGCGCCGCCAAATTGACGGAAACATCAGCCATAGCCGGGTGATAAGCATATTTCCGCAAATCATCCCCATAAGCTATGGGCAGCTCCAATTCCAGAAGATAGCCGTCTTTGCAGCCGTGAAGTGCCTTGCAGCAGTTCCAGCGGGGGCCTACAGCGGTTTCTCCGTCGTTTTCCGTCACATCAATGCGGTATTCTTCGCCCCGGTGGAGCAAATATTCCGACACATCCACTTTTCCCCCCTGCTGGGAGAGTACATGAAAACGACCTTCGCAGTGCGTAGCCCAGTCTCCATTTTCCCTGCTGAACACCTGAAATTGCCAGCCTGCCCCATCCTTGCTCAGTTTTAACTGGGCTTCCTTACTCCCCTCCTTCACCGCCAGAGGGCTGAGGAATACCAGCGTATCAACGCAAATTGGAGAATCCCATTGTCTACGGGAAAGCTGGGTAAGGATATCAATATAAACCGTGCCGGGAACAATGTGGCTTCCGGCAATTTTATGCTCCTGTAAGACCCAGTCTTCGTTCAGGTTGAACCGCAGGCCATAAATGGACAAGTCTTTGGATTCTGCCAAACACGCCTCCACATGGGCGCAGATTGGCTGCGCTTTCTGAGAAATTTCCGGTGCTTTTTTTGGCTCAGCCCAGCAAAGGGTGCGTTCAAAATGATAGGTCGGCAAGCTGATCCTGTGACCGTAGCCAATGGGATAGATGGCTTTCCAATCAACAGTCGCTCCCAAGGTATAGTTGCGGCTCAAAAGGCGCAGATCTCCCCCGGCAGCTTCCGCCTGCTTCGTATAGGCAAGCGCCTGGGTTTCGGTCAACTCTCCCGGTGCGTAGCTTTCCCGTCCTTCAGCAACGATTCTGTGACCACCGCAGTAGATCCCATCTTCCTCCAAAGAGGTAAGTTCCGCGTCTAAAAGCTGGTGGATTTTCCTAAGGAGCTGCTGTGGAGAATCTGCCAGCACTGCTGCTCTCCACGAGTAATGCCCTCTGCCGGTATTGGCAGTATAGGCAATGTCCCGGATAGACAAATCCTGATGTCGTGAAAGAAATCCCGCATAATCCCGCAAAAGTCCCCGAAGGGAGTCCTTTGTTTTTGCGGAGAAGCACACTGCCTCCTGTTTTCCTGTAACCGGAAGCGTTTCTCTGGGAGGTGCCTGCTCCACGATCACATGGCAGTTGGTGCCGCTCAGACCGAAGGAGTTGATCCCCGCCCGTCGTGGGGTGTCGCCGGCTTTCCATGGAGTAGGTCTGTCCACCACATAAAGGGCAGACTGGCAAAAGTCGATATGGCGGTTGGGTTCGGCAAAGTTCAAACTTGCCGGAAGCATCTCATGCTTCAGAGATAACAGAACCTTAATAAGCCCCGCAAGCCCGGAAGCCGCCACCAGATGACCGATGTTGGTTTTTGCCGAGCCAATGCCGCAAAACTGCTTCTTTCGGGTGTATTTTCGGAAGGCGTTGTCCAAACCTGTAATTTCAATGGGGTCGCCCAGCTTTGTGCCTGTGCCGTGGGCTTCCACATATTGGACAGACTCCGGGTTGACCCCGGCATTCTTCCACGCCTGAACGATCAATGCCTCCTGCGCCAAAGGATTGGGGGCAGAAATACCGCTGGAAGTACCGTCATTGTTAATAGCACTACCCTTGATCACGCCATATATATGGTCGCCGTCCTGCATGGCGGCCTTCAAGGGCTTGAGCATGACCACTGCCACACCCTCGCCAAATACAGAGCCGGAGCATTTATCGTCAAAGGTGCGAACCCGGTTGTCTTTGGAGCTGACAGCTCCCACAGCGGACAGCTCGCCATCCTCCTTTTTGCCTTCGCCGCCGCAGCCGATGGCAACGCCACCCACCAGCGCCATTTCACATTCTCCGCCCCGCAAGGCATGGCAAGCCTGATGCAGTGCCACCATGCCTGAGGAGCAGGCAGTGTCAATGACCATGGAGGGGCCACGGAGATTAAGAAAATAGTTCATCCGGCTGGCAAGGAAGCCCTCCCATGTGCCGGTGGATTTCAGCGGGTCGGGCTGGGTAATGAGGCGATAGTGGCTGGGATTGGAGTAATCCTTGCCCACATAGACACCGGTAAGGGTGTTTTTGATCTGCTCTATGCTATAGCCCGCATCCTCGATGGCAGCCCATGCCAGCTCCAGAAAAACACGCTGCGCCGGGTCGATACACTGGGCCTCTCTGGGCAGGATATTGAAGAATTTGGCATCAAAACGATCCACATCCTCAATATAGGGTGCCACATAGTCCTCCAGATTTTCCTGTCCCTTATGGAAGGGCTCTACTTCAAAAAGATCCGCGTAAAGAGGATGACCGATGACCCGCTCTCCCTGCTTTTTGCAGGAGGGCTTTGCAACGAAGCAGTTTCGCCCGCTAATCAGGTTGTCCCAAAATTCCTCCTGATCTTTTGCCATGGGCAGGCGGCAGGACAGACCGATTACGGCAATGTCCTTGCTTCCCTTGGGTTCCGCTCCCTGCAGTTCTTTCAGCATCGCCACAGCTTCCGCCTCTGACAGCTTCTTTGCGGCAAGCTGGGTTAAAATGTATTTTTTTACTTGTTTCATTGTGACCCTCCTTTAAGAGAGCTTCTCCAGCAGAGCTTCCAGCTCATCTTCGCTTAAAGATCCGTTGACGATTTGACCCACAAGCGTTTCCACATCCTGCCCGATCTCCTCCAGAGGAAGCTCCTCCTCCGGGGTCAGGCGGCTGTCGATATACGCGGCAATCTCTGCCACCGTTTCATGGACGAAAAGCCCCGTAATATCAATGACACCGGGATAGACCTCATCCAGTTTTTTGAATAAATAGGAGATCAGCAGAGAGCTTCCTCCTGCGTCGAAGAAGGGTTCGTGGAGCTGAACCTCCTGTAAGCCCAGAGTTTCTGCCCACACCTGGGCGACCTGTTGCTCCGTCTGAGTCAGGGGCGCACCGCCCTTCCCAAGAACGGTGACTTTCCGAACCGCGTTTTCCCGCTTCTTCTCCTTTTCATAGGCAGACAGGTCAAGGGTATTGGCTGTAAGATGTCCTGTTACCACGCCGGTCAAAAGCTGAGGCTTCCCAGCAGAGATCGCCGTCAGCAAGACCTGCCAGCCCTCCTCCGGGGTGAAGAAGGACAAAGGGGAGCTTTCCGGGTCAACTCCGTGGTCAACTGCCATGCCAACCTCTTTCCATCCGCTCCAGTTGATCGAGACGGCAGGAATGCCCCGGTGACGAAGATTGGTGGCAAGCCCATCCAAAAAGGCGTTGGCGGCGGTGTATTCGCTCTGCCCTGTGGCTCCAAAAACCGCGGACATGGAAGAACACAGCACGAAGAAGTCCAGCGGGCAGTCCTTGGTGCAGTGGGCTAAATTCCACGCCCCTTGCATTTTGGGGCGCAGCACCCTTTCAAAGGCTTCCCAGCTTCCTGTGGCTATGAATTGCCCCCCGGCAACACCGGCAGTATGGATCACGCCGCAAATGGGGGGAAGCTCCCGGCGTATCCGGGCAAAGCAGCTTTCCGTTTGCTCCCTGTCTGCAACATCCACCTGATAGGCGTGAACTCCCTCCGGCAGAACTTCATCCGGAAGGCTTCGCTGCAAAAGAACGATATGTGCCTGCGGACACTGGCGGTGTAAGGCCTTCCAGAAGGTCTTTCCCATACCACCAAAGCCACCGGTAATAATATAAGTACCCTCCGGTTTCATGGTAACAGTTGGAGCGGGCACAGGCAGAGGAAGCATTTTTTCTGCATACCGTTGGTTTCCTCTCCATGCGGCGCAATATTCGGTTTGCTCCAGCTCCCGCAAAAGCTGCGTTGCCGTAAAATGCTCGTCCGCATCCACAGACCGAAGCTGCTGCCACTCCAGCCGCAGGCTCTTACCCATGCCCAAAAGTCCGGTATGGGTAGGCAGCACCGGGCTGTTTTCCAATGGCGCGGCAAAGGTGGTCAGCAATGTAAGACGGCATCCTCTGGGAAGCGTTCCTACCTGCCGCAAAAAGGCATAAAGACTGTGGTAGAGGTCAAAGCTTTCCTTTTCTTCCATTGCATAGCCGGGGCAGAACAGAATATGCTCCACGCCCGCCGGCAATTCCTCCTGTGACCAACGATCTTTCCAATACCAATACACCGTTTCCGCTCTTTGAGACAAATCCTTCAGCAAAGGCAAGGTTTCTTGTCCGGGCTTACACAGAAGCAGGATCTTTCCGGAGGCGGTCGCGGCAGCCTGAGCAATGGGACTTTCCACCCAACAAAGCTGATGATACCGGTTTTCCCGGAGGACATCCCCCAACCGCTCCACCTTCTTTAAGGTGTAGCCCTCGATTTGAGCAATGACCTCCCCTTCTTCCGTATAGAGGGTGACATCGTAGGTAAACAGCTTTTCCTGCAAACGATTTTCCGGATAAGCCCGGGCTCTGCTGTAGAAGGAAGCAGGCAGAGTGCGGAAAAATACCGCTTTTTTATAGGAAAAGGGCAGACAAAACACCTGCGGGTTCAGCACATTTGCCGCATTGACCGCCCCATCCAGCAGTGACGGATACGCCTCATAGCCCTGTAAGCTGCCCCGGTACTGCTCCTGTAAGGTAAAATGAGCAGTCATTGTATCCTCAGTTTTCCACAGCTTATCCAGACTGAGCCAGCGGGGACTGATTTTAATAGGGCCGTTGTTCTGCCGCTCCACAGTCTGTGGCACACCTGCCTCATCAAGAAGCTTCCCCACGGAAACAGGCGCAGGTGTCCTCTCAAACGCCGGCATCAAAACAGCTTCCCCATGACTCTCCCAGGAAGTCTCGCCCTGTTTTCTGCTGCAAATGGTCAGGACAAAGTGATCTTCTCTGGGCTTCGCCATGATTTGCAGCTCTGCCTGCGTATCCTTCTTGCAGGCGTAGGAGTTGAGGAACATTACATCCTGCAGTAAGAATGGACTGTTCCCAAAGAGATGGCGACCTGCCTCCAAAAGCATTTCAATGTATACCGTACCGGGAAGGATATGGACTGCCTCCATGGTATGCTCCCGCAGCTCCCAGCATCGGGCAGTGGAAAGGCTATAACGGAAAAGGCTGCTTCCGTCAGGCAGGAATATCTGTTCATCCAGACAGGGGGCAAGTCTTTGGGTGGGTGCTTGCAGTGCGTGGTGTTCTACCCAATAGGTGTCATGGTCAAAAGCGTAAGGGGGCAGGGGCAGACGACGGCAGGGCGCGTTTTCATACAGCTCAGCCCACAGATATTGCTCCCCTTTCACATAGCCCTGTGCCAAGGCGCGCGGATTCCTGTCTCCGGGTATGTGCAAATATGTAGCAGAGGGCTTCCCGATTCCATAATAGATGCCACCATCGGGCACGGTTTCCAGTCTCGGTTCCATGGAAACAAATTGCTCCAGATCATCTAAAATCAGGGCGACTCTCCGGGAGCGGTGGGTTCTTCCCACACTGGCAGTATAGCAAAGCTCCCGCAGGCTGGGGCGTTCCCTCCTTGCATATGCACGAAGCCGCCGCCAGTTTTCCAAAAGGCAGTCCTCCGTCTGACCGGAAATCAACAAAAGGGCAGTTTCATCCCGCATATCCGGCGCAGTTCTCCGGGGTGCTTCCTCCAAAACCACATGGGCATTGGTTCCGCTGATGCCAAAGGAGCTAATGCCGCACTTTCTCCCCCCGGGGGGATCCCAATCCTCCAGCTTATCGCAGACATAGACTGGAGAATGGATAAAATCAATTTCACGATTGGGTACATTAAAATGCACCGTGGGCGGGATCTTGCCCTTTTCCAGCATCAAAACCGCCTTGGCGATTCCCGCAAGACCTGCAGCGCAGTCCAGATGTCCCACATTGGACTTTACAGAGCCGATGGCACAAAACTGCTTGCGGCTGGTATAGTCCCCAAAAGCCTTTGTAATCGCTTCCAATTCCACAGGGTCGCCCAGCTTGGTGCCTGTGCCGTGGGCTTCCAAATAGGACAACTCCTCCGGCTCGATCCCGCTGTCCCGCCAACATTCTCTAAGGAGTCTTGCCTGAGCATCCGGATTTGGAGCAGTGATGCCCATAGACGCACCGTCCTGATTCAAGTGACTTCCCCGGATAACCGCGCGAATATTGTCTCCGTCAGCCTGGGCAAGGGACAACGGGCGCAGAAGGAGGGTAATTACACCCTCACCGCCTCCGGTGCCGTCTGCCTGCGCATCAAAGGTTCTGGTTCTTCCGGAGCTTGAGGCGATCTGGATGCCGCCCTTGACCTCTCCCCCGGGGCTTGGCACCAGATACACCTTCACCGCTCCCACCAGCGCAGCATCAATTTCCCCCGCGGTTAACGCCTTGCAAGCCAGATGCAGGGCACTGAGAGAAGATGAGCAAGCGGTGTTGACCACCATGGCAGGTCCCTGAAGATCCAGCAAATAGCTGACCCGGGCAGCGATCATAGATTCCACATTACCGGAGATCTTCACCCCGGCGGCGTAATCCGTATCCCCCATGCCCATATCGATCAGCCGCTCATAAGACAGGTCAGGGCTGCTATGCCCCACATATACCCCGGTGCGGCTGCCCCGGATGCTGCTTTCATAGCCCGCGTTTTGCAGACAAGAAATGGCAGATTCCAGAAACAGCCGTTGCTCCGGATCCATCATCTGGGCTTCCAGAGGGGTCAGGCGGAAGTATTCCGGGTCAAACTGACTGATTTGGGGCAGGTACGCCCGCTGCACATAGGGAGCATCCCCATAGAGATGCTTGCGGAAGGGGGCGATCTCCTTCTTTCTCTGTTCAGGAAAATCACCGATCATATCCTCCCCACGCAGGAGCATCTGCCAAAATTCCTCCTCTGAGGTGGCAGGGCCGATTTGCACAGCCATTCCCACAATGGCAATCCCCTGAGGCTCCGGGGCATCAAAATTCAGTTGGGGCAGTGACATGGAAAAATCAAAATCCATGGCTTAGCCTCCCTTCGTGTTATCCTTGGCATATTTCTTCCAAAAGCTGCGCCATGGCAGCGGCAAGGGCAGCATCCTGAGGATGATCCACCCGTATGGTTGCCTCTGCCGGGGATAGGCACAGGCGCAGTACCAGATCTGCCCGGTCATCGCAGGGCAGATGCTCCCGGTCATTCCAGACAAAGCAGGGAACACTTTGTCCCGGCTGTTTTTGGATACGCAATCCCTTCTGCTGTACAGGAAGGGTCTGCAAAGGCGTTTTCTCTGCTCTGTTCACAGCCTGAGCGAATCGGTCGATCCCGTGGAAGTCCATTATCCCCGCAAAAAGATTATCCTTGCGGCGACCTTGCATGGGAATCGTCTTCTCCTTGGTGACGGAGGACAGCAAATAGCAAAATCCGGTCAAGGTCAGGAAGAACGCCTTTTCTTCTCCCATGCTCCACAAAGCTTGGGCGCATCGTGCGGACAGGCTCACCACCCGGTTTCCGCTTCTGCTCCGGTTTTGGGGGAAAGGCAATCCCAGAAGGGTCAGCTCTCCACCTGTCTTCAGGAGCATTTCCTGCTTTGCTATGGTGGGATTGGCAAACAGCTCCGCAACGGAAACTCGTTTATCGAAGCGTTCCTGTATGGCCCGTTGGAGAGAGATCATCAAAACGGATGTGCCACCCAGAGAGAAGAAGCTCTGGTCAATATCCGGTTCTTCTCCGCCCAAAAGGGTTTTCCACAGCTCTGCCAGTTCCCTTTGCATAGGTGTCAGGGGCAGGAGACGGTCTTTTTCCTCCGTCTGCCGGGGTTTGGGCAGTGCCGCACGATCCAGCTTTCCGTTGGGTGTCAGGGGCAAGGCCGGAAGCTGCGTCAAATAGGACGGGACCATGTATTCCGGGAGCTGTTTTGCCAGCTCTGCCTGCAAGCCGGAAATATCCACCGGCTCTTTGGCGCAGAAGTACCCAAGAAGATAGCTTTCCCCGTTTTCTCTGGTCTGCACCGTCACGGCACACTGGCTCACCTGAGGAAGCCGCGCCAAAACCGCTTCAACCTCCCCACATTCAATGCGGTTGCCCCGAATCTTTACCTGATGGTCGTTTCGTCCCAAAAATTCCAGTTCCCCATTTACATTCCAGCGCACCAAGTCCCCGGTCTTGTACAGCCGACCAGTGCCAAAGGGGTTGGGGATGAATTTTGCTTTGGTTTCTTCCTCTCTATGGAGGTAGCCTCTGGCAAGGCTCAATCCGGCAAGGCACAGCTCCCCTCTGGCACCGGGGGGAAGCAGCTCGCCGTTTTCTCCCAGAACATAAGCCTTGCAGTTGTCCATGGGCGTTCCAATGGGCAGATTCCAGGAGGGTTCCCGAAGCTCTGCTGTTGTGGCTACCACGGTATTTTCCGTAGGGCCGTAGTTGTTCATTAAAATGTAGCCGCGTTTTTCAAAATGCTTCAATTTGTCTCCCGCCGTGTGCAGAAGGCGCAGGCTGCGATTTTCCAGGCGCATAAACTGCTCACAGATCTGGGTGGGCAAATAGCTGATGGTGATCCCCTGTTCTTCGTAGTAAGCGTTGAGGGCATCCATATCCAAACGCAGGGCTTGGGGAATCACATGAATGGTCGCTCCCACTGCCAAGTAGGGGAAGATTTCCCACACCGTGGCATCAAAGCCCAAGCCGGCATACTGCGTGGAAACATCATCCATACAGTTTCCGAATCTGCGCTGATGCCACAAAACCATGTTGGTTAGACTTCCATGCTCCACCAATACGCCCTTGGGAAGCCCGGAAGAACCCGAAGTATAGATCACATAAGCAAGCTGCCCGGGCTGGATCACTGTCCGCTTGTAAGCCGCCACCGGAAGCTCCTCCATGAAAATGACTTCGCATTGCCCGGTCAGGCGATGGGCAAGGGCTTTGGTCGTCAGAACATACCGCAGACCACTGTCCTTTACCATATAGTGAAGCCTTGTGTCGGGATAGGCAGGATCCATGGGCATATACGCGCCGCCTGCCTTCAAAATGCCGTAGATCGCAGGATACATTTCCAGACCACGGGGCAGGAACACACCAACGATCTCCTCTGTTCTCACGCCCCGCTCCTGCAGAACACCGGCAACCTGTCGGCTTTGGCGCAAAAGCTCCCCATAGCTGAGGCTCTTTCCCTCAAAGACCACCGCCGATTTTGGGCAATTTTCAAAGGTGTCAATGAAATCGCAGACCGTCTTGCTTTGGTCGTATTCCGCATCCGTCCGGTTATAGCTGTCCAAACGCTCCCTCTGCTCCGGACTGAGGGCAGTGATTTCTTCCAGCAGCATATCCGGGCGAAGCTCTCCCAAAATGGTCTTCAAGCTTTCCAGCAGATTGCGAGCCGTTTCCTTATGAAATAAATCCAGACAGTAGCTGATCTCCAGGCTGCTACCCTGCTCCTTGCGGATGCACCGCAGGCTCATATCGAATTTTTCCACATGGGGGGTAAGCTCCACCGCAGGGAACTGTATTGCCTGCGGGGTATCAAAGGCAATGGCCACATCAATCAGGGGTGTTCTGGAGCCGTCGGATTCCAGACCCAAAAGACGGATCAGATCCGCAAAGGGATAGCCCTGATGCTCCTGCGCCTCGGCTATTGTCTTTGACACCTGCTTTAAGAATTGGTCAAAGGTTTCCTTGGGCTCTGCATGGGCAGTCAGGGGAACAGTGTTTACGAACATTCCCGGCACCTTTTGCAGTCTCCCCTGCGTCCGTCCGGACATGGCAGTACCCAAAACCGTATCCTTCTGCCCACAATAGCGGCTGAACAGGATATGGGTAGCAGCGGTCAACAGAGCAAATTCCGTTGTCCCCTGTGCCGAAGCAAGCTCCAGCATACGACCGGTCAAGTCCGCATCCAGCTCCACCGCTTCCACACCGCAGCGGTAACTGCGGTCCTTGCTCCGGGGCTTGTCCGTAGGCAGCTCCAAAGTGGGTACGCCTTGGGCAAAATGTGTCTTCCAATAGTCCTCATCCTCCGGGCGTATCTGCTTCCATAAGCAGCAGTCGGGATATTGCAGCTCCACCGGTGGCAGGCTCTTTCCCTCATAAAGGCTGATAAGATCAGCTCTTAGAATGTCAAGACTGGCACCGTCAAAGATGATGTGATGGGTTTCCAGAAGGAGATAAACATCCTTTTGTGTCTTCACTATCTCTGAGCGCAGAAGGGGGGCTTGAGACAGGTCAAAGGGCTCGCCCGGTTCAAATGTCTTGGGATCGAAGTCCTCCCATTGCCGCACCTCAGGCTCAAAATCCACCTGAGATACGACTTTTTGCCTGAGCTGACCATCTTCCACGGAGAAGGAGGTACGGAAAATATCATATCGTTCTACTATTGCTTTTAAGGCTTTGCACAGGGCATCCACATCCGTTTGAACCGGTAAGCGGAACGCCATAGGAATGTGATAAGCATTTTTCTCCCGCAGCAGGCTTTGAGCAATGTAAATCCTGCTTTGCTGAGAGGAAAGCGGATAGCTCTCCCGCTTCTGTGCCGCCGCCTGGTCAAACAGGGGGCAAGCCTTGGTAAACACCATGAGAAGCTGCTCCAGTGCTGTCTGTGCCACCTGATTTCGGTTGTCCCGCAGCAAGGCTTGACCATCCCGCACCGTAAGCACCAGATCCAGCTCCGGTCGGTTTTCATAAGGGGTAAGAAGCACCGTCATCTGCCGCTGCCGCCCTTGAGAGCTGACTTGCGCCCCGCTTCCGGCACCGAGAGAAGCCAGAGGCTTACCACCCTGCTCCCGCGCCGCTGTAATAAGCTGGGATGCCGTCTCCAGTTTTCCCATGTCAAAGGTGTATTGCCGCAGGAAGCCTTCCTCCGCTTCCAGATAAACAACCACTTCCCGGCACTTGCCGCAGCGATGCAGGCTATACGCCAAAGCACCCAAAAGGGCTGCTTCTCCCTCCTGACCATCCAGTCTTGCGGCAGCACTGCCTCCCCGTCCTTCCGGAAGGGTCAGCAAACACCCCTTTCGGGCAGTTTGGGCTTGCAGCTTTTGCCGCAGAGCCTTTGCCATGGCAGAAACCGTTGGGTTGGCAAAAAGGTCGCCTACGGTAAGCTGTCCGGGGTACCGCTTCTCAATAGCATAGTGCAAAAGGGTGATACGAAGGGAGTTACCTCCCAATTCAAAGAAGTTATCCAGCATTCCCACTGTCTGGGTTTGCAGCACCTCGCTCCAAATCTCCGTCAAGGCTTTCTCCACGGGGTCTGCCGCCGGGACAAACTCCCGCTGCCCCTTGGCAAATCGGGGCTTGGGCATGGCATCAAAATCCGGCTTGGAGTTGACCGTATAGGAAAGCGCATCCACCAGCACATAGGCTTCAGGCAGCATATATCCCGGCAAGCTGCGGCGAAGCTGCTCTGCCAGTGTTGTTTCTTCCGCATTCCCTGCTACATACAGCACCAGCCGCCCATCCATCACCCGCACTCGAGCTTCCGAAACGCCGGGAACGCCCTGAGCAGCGGCTTCAATCTCTCCGATCTCCACACGGTTGCCCCGGATCTTAAACTGGTTGTCCATGCGCCCTTCATAGCAGAGATCGCCGGTTTCCGTCCAGTAGCCCAAATCTCCCGTAAGGTACATTTTCTCCCCCAGGAAGAAGGGGTCATCCACAAACCGCTGGGCAGTCAGCTCCTCCTTGTGCAAATAACCTTCTGCCAGACTGCTGCCGGCAAGGGCAAGCTCTCCTGTGACCCCAAGGGGCTGGAGCTGTCTATCCTTACTAAGGACATATACCCTTGTGCCGTCAATGGGCTTTCCGATGGGAATTTCCTTTTCGTGCCCCTGCACTTCATAAACGGTGCTGACAACCGTGTTTTCCGTGGGACCATAGTTGTTGTAAAGCGTATAGTTTTTGCTATGCCGGGTCATGCGGTCGCCGCCGGCAATGAGCTTTTCCAGACTGTGATTCTCCAGCCGGACAAACTGCTCACAAATGGGAGTGGGCAGGAATCCGATGTTGATGCGATTGTCCGTGAGATAACGGTTAATAGCAAACATATCCATGCGGATTTCTTCCGGGATAATGTGAATCTCCGCTCCCGCAGCCAACTGGGGATACATCTCATGGACAGAGGCATCAAAGCTGAAGCTGGCATATTTACAGCTTCGGTCGCTCTCCTTGATTCCATAGTAGCGGTTGTGCCACTGCACCATATTCCCCAAAGCCCCCTGCGTAATCATGACACCCTTGGGTTTTCCGGTAGAGCCGGAGGTATAGATCACATAGGCAAGGCGTTCCGGATCAAATTCCACCGGGTAGGGCTTCACAGTCTCCACCGCTTCCTTGGAAAGCTCCACACTGGGAAGGATTCCGGGGACTTCAATGCCCTGAGAGCAGACAGCACACCGGGCGCCGCTGTCCCGGAGCATGTAGGAAATACGCTCCTGAGGATACGCCGGGTCTATGGGAAGATAGGCACAGCCGGCTTTCATAATGCCCAACGCACCTACGAACATATCCTCATCAAAGCGGGAGAAAATGGCAACGATGTCCCCATTCTCTACGCCCTGACGGTTCAGCTCCCATGCCAGACGATCTGCCCGACGGCTCAGTTCCCCGTAGGTCAGCCGCCGCTGCTTGTAAACCACCGCTGTATTCCGGGGTGTTTTCTCTGCCTGCCGCGCAAAAAGCTCCATATAGCTGCGAGTCTCATGCTGAGGGGTATGATTGAAAATATCCAGAATGAGGCTTCTCTCCGAAGCGGTCAGTATATCAATGTCTTTCAAGGGCGTTTCCGGTCTTTCCGTCACGGTTTTCAAAACCTGCTCCACATGACCGAAGAACCGCTGTACGCTTTCTTCCTTCAGCCGTCCGCTGCGGTAGTCCATGGAGAACACATAGCCGTTTTCCTCCGTGAGAACATCAATGGAAAGGTCGAATTTTCCTTCCCCGGTATCCGTCTCCATGGCTTCGGCACGGAAATCCTCCCCTTCAAACAGCAGTTTGGTGGGTTCCTGCATACTGAACATCACAGGCAGGAAGGTTTTTTCATCGTAAATGCCCCGGCTGCGCAGGCTGTCCACAACCGCGTCCAGCGGGTAATCCTGATATTCCAAAGCCTTAACGGTATACGCCTTTACCTCCCGGAGAAGCGCGGCAAAGGTCATCTCCCCCTTAGGCTGCGCCCGCATGAGAATGGTATTGACAAACATACCGACCATATGGGCAGTATCTGGGTGCAGGCGGTTGGCAACAGGGCTTCCCACGGTCACATCCTCCGTGCCGCTGTACCGTGCCAGCACTACCATCACCGCCGCCAAAAGCAGCATATACTCCGTAGTACCGGTTGCTCGTGCCATATCCTGAACCGCCTTCGTCAGCTCCGGGGAAAGGCGTTCCTTCCGCACCGCACCGGCACCGTCAGCTTCACTTTCTCTTTCATAAGGCAAGGTCGGCTGGGTCAATTCTCCGGTCAGGGCGTTTTCCCAGAAGCTCTTTTGGGCAGTCTTGTCCTGCCCGGCTTCCCACAGGCTGTAATCATGATACTGCCTGGGCTTCTCCACGGATTTTCCGCTGTAAACAGCATTAAACTCCTGAGACAGAAGCCGGGTGGACACGCCGTCCACAATACTGTGGTGCATATCCATGAAAAGCCACGCCGTCTCTCCCTTTGTAACCACGCAGGCTCGCACAAGGGGGGCTTTTTCCAGACAGAAGGGTCGCACGAAGGCACGGAAAGCATCCTCGATGCGCTCCCCTTCCCCCAATTCCCTCTCCGGGAAGTCCACGGGGACAAAGGGGGAGATTTTTTGCGCCACCTGACCATTCTCCACCCCAAAGCTGGTGCGGAAGGCTTCGTGGGCGGCAAATACCCGGTTCAAAACCTCCGCCAAACGGCTGCGGTTGCCCTCCAGCTTCAGGCAGAAGGGAACATTGTATGCCACGCTTTCCGGCTGGGCTTTCTGTATACTGTAAAAGCGAGCCTGCACCGGGGATGCGGGGTAGCTTTCGGCTTCGGGGGCATAAGGGATCGGGCTGTAGGCTTCCTTATGTGTGCCCAACAGTTCTTCTAAACCACAAACCGTGGGATGCTCCAGAATATCCGCAAAGCTGAGTCTGTGACCAAATTCTTCCTCCATGCGGTTCATCAAAAGCATCGCCTTCAGGGATTGTCCTCCCAGAAGGAAGAAATCATCCTCCCGTCCCACAGGACGCACCTGCAGCAGCTCCTCGAAAAGGGCACACAGCTTTTCCTGCGTCTCTGTTTTCGGGGGCAGATAGATACCCTGCGAGCCAAGCTGGGGCATGGGTAGCTTTTTGCTGTCCACCTTGCCGCTGGTATTCACAGGCAGTGCATCCATCGCAACATAGGCACCGGGAAGCATATAATCAGGCAAGGTTTTTCCCAGCAAAGTCCGGAGTTCATCCCCGGAATATGGGATTTTAGAAACATAATAGGCGCAAAGCAAGGGAGCTTGCCCTTCCGGACTTACCAGCCGCACCGCTGCCTGCTCCATTCCGGGCAGGCACAGCATACAGGCAGAAATTTCCTGCAACTCAATACGGAAGCCACGGAGCTTTATCTGCTCGTCCCGGCGACCCAAATAGTCCAGATTACCGTCGGGAAGCCACCGTGCCAAATCTCCTGTGTGATACAGCTTGCCCTCCCCAAAGGGGTTTTCCGTAAACTTCTCCTCCGTCAGCTCCGGGCGGTGGAGGTATTCCAGAGCAAGGCTGTCTCCCGCAATGCACAATTCACCGGGGACTCCCACGCCACACAACCGGGAGTCCTGAAGAATGTATATCTTCACATTGTCAATGGGCTTTCCAATGGGAACCCGGTCAGGTATGGGCGTTCCGGGGGTATAGAGCCAGTCCGTTGCACAGATGGAAGCCTCTGTGGGGCCGTAGGCATTGAGGTAGCCACCCTTTTGACTGCCCCGGGCTACGATAGAAGGATCAGCCGCAGAACCGGCAGTCAGGATCAGTCGGGCGGGGAAGGGATCGATTTGGGCATAGAGATTGGGTGGGAAGGTGGCAACGGTCACACCCTTTTCCCGGCAGTATTGAGACAGTCCACGGCTGTCGTGGCGAAGGTCATCCGGGGTGAGGATAAGCGTTCCTCCAAAAGCCAAAGCCATGAGCATCTCTGAAACAGAGGCATCGAAGCAATAGCTGGCAAATTGCAGCACCCGGTCACACTCTGTGAAGCCCAGCCGCCGTCTATAGTAATTTACAAGGTTGACCAGACCCCGGTTGGAAAGCAATACGCCCTTGGGTTTTCCGGTCGTACCGGAGGTATAAATGCAGTAAAGGGGATCGGTCTGTTTTTGGCCGCGAATGGGGTCATCCTCCCGGAACGCAGGCAGCTCTGCCAGATCCAGAACCGGCACATCCGTTTGGATCTCTGCCCCAAAGACCAACAGAACCTTGGGCTGGCAATCCTGCAAAATTCCCTGAATACGCTCCGGTGGGAAGTCCGGCTCTATGGGAACATAGGCAGCCCCAGACTTGATGACACCCCAAATGGCGATCATCCGCTCTATGGAATTGCGGCACAGCAACGCGACCAGACTGCCCGGTTCAACACCTCTGTCCCCAAGGGTATGGGCAAGACCGTTGGCAAGTCCATTCAGCTCCCCATAGGTCAGGCTGTTTTCTCCGCAAATCACAGCGGTTTTCTCCGGGTACTTTGCCACCACCCTCTCGAAAAGGTCGGCAATGGTGACTTCCCGGTCAAATTCCGCTTCCGTAGCGTTGAATTTTCTTAAAATATCCTGTTCTGCTTGGGTTATCAGGGGCAGTTCTTTCAGAGGAAGCTCCGGCTGTTCCAGAATCGTCCCCACCAGTTCTCCCAAGTGGGAAAGAATATTTTTGGCGGTATGGTCATGGAACAGGGCGGTGCAGTATTGCAAACACAGCCCATAGCCGTCTCCATCCTCTACCAGCAAGGTCATATCGAACGGTATTTCCGTTTCCTCCGGCCGCAGAACCTGGCAAACAGTGTCACCCAAGGCAAAATCCATGGGCGGCACATCCTCAAAGGCATAGAAGATTTTGCAGGAAGCCATGGCATCCCGCAGTGCTTCTTCACTGCACGCCTGATGGCTCTGTGCCTGATGGCAGAGTTCCCTGATCTTTTGCAAATAAGCGCAGAAGGTCTGCTCTGCCCCGGGATTGGTTCGCAAAAGCACCGTATGGACAAACATACCCATGGTATTCTCCAGCCCGGGATGCGTTCTTCCGGCAAAGGAGCTTCCCACGGTCACTTCCTCCATTGTGGTATATGCGCTCAAAAGGCTGCTCCACGCACCGAGGAAGAACATATAGGGGGTAACGCCCTGCCGGGCGCACAGTTTCCGAACAGCTTCCGACTGCTCCCGACTCAGGGTCAGTCTGTGATCTTTCGCCTTTCTTCGGAGATCTTTGGCGTTTGCCTTGTCGTAAATCAGCTCCGCAGGCTCGCCGTCCGCCATAGTCTTCCAGAAGGCTTCTCCCGAACGCCGGGGATCGTGCAGAAGCCACTGGCTGTAATCCTTATATTGCAGCTCCACAGGAGGAAGTGTTTCTCCCCGGTAAAGTGCTGTCAGTTCCCGGCTGAGGATGCTCTTTGAGATACCGTCTGCAGCAATGTGATGCACATCCATGAGAAGGCAGCTTTCTTCCTGTCCCAGCTCCACCAGCTCTGCCCGCAAAAGGGGTGCTTCCTCCAGCCGGAAGGGAGCAACAAAGTCTTTCAGCAAATTCTCCTCTTTGCCGCCGGGACAGCTTCTGCGGGGCAGGGTAAAGGAAATATCCTCCCGAATGTATTGCCGCTTTCCGTCAAAGCAAGTACGCAAGGCTTCATGTCTCTGCAAAAGAGTACACAGCGCCCATTCCAGGCGGCAAACATCCAGCTTGCCCCGGATAGAAATACCCATGGGGTGATTATAGGCAAGCCCGGTGGGGTCGGCCAGATAGATGGCATAAAGCCGCTGCTGCACCGCAGACATGGGGTAACTCTCCTGCTTGGGCGCAGGAGTAATATATTGGACTGCAGCAGTCGTCTCAGACAAATAGCGGGCAATATCCCTGAGCTTGGGATTGCGGTACAGCTCCGTGAGGGACACCGACTTTCCTGTTCTGCTTTCCAGGCGCAGGCGCAGGGTCATGAGCTTCAGAGAATTGCCGCCCAAGGAGAAGAAATCCTCCTCCGGGCTTATATTTTCCAACTCCAGCAGTTCTTCTACCATGGCGCAGACCAGCCGCTCTTCCTCCGTCTTGGCAGTTCCCTTCACAGCCTGCCGTTCCGGGCGGGGCAGTGCGGATTTATCAACCTTACCGTTGATGGTCAGAGGAATCTCGGGGATCTGCAGGATAAATTGAGGGATCATATAGGCAGGAAGCTCTTGGGCAAGCTCCTGTTTCAGAGCCTCCGTATCCAAAGCCCCCTGTGCCATCACATAGCCGCACAGCACAGCTTCTCCCTGAGCATCCGTATCCGCAATGACCAGAGCCGCCTGCACACCGGGAAGATCGGACAGTACCTTTCCTACTTCCTCCGGCTCGATGCGGTAGCCCCGGATCTTCACCTGATCGTCCATACGACCCAAAAAGTCCAGTCGTCCGTCCTCCCGCCACCGGGCAAGATCTCCGGTGCGGTAGAGCAGCCCCCTCCCGAAGGGGTTGGGGACAAAGGCTTTTTCCGTCAGGGCTTCCTGATTGCGGTAGCCCAGAGCCACGCCTTCTCCCCCGATGCAAAGCTCCCCGGGCATTCCAATGGGGCAGAGAAGTTCGTCTCGTAAAATGTAAATTTGCGCATGATCCATGGGTCTGCCGATGCTGACAGTTACCTCCTGATCACGGTTCTCGTCATAGCAGTAGTCGCAGCAGCCAACGGTCGCCTCTGTGGGACCGTATTCGTTGTGAATGGTGAGCTGCTTTCCGTAGCGGCTCTGCGCTCTTTGAGCAAGTGCCGTGGGGAGGGCTTCCCCGCCCAGCACCATATGGCGCAGGACACCTGTACCTTCAAAGGGCAGCTCCTCCATCATTTTCAGGTGGGCTGGGGTCAGCTTCAGGAAGGTAGTGCGGTTTTCCCGGAGGATCTGCCCCAGAGCCACATCCGCGCTTTGGGGATAGACCGTGGTAGTTCCGCCGCACACAAGCCCCAGGAAGGTGGAGGTAATGGTAAGGTCGAAGGAGATGCTGCTGAACAATGCCACCTCCAGAGGTTCTCCCGGGTCACGGTAATGGTTTCCTGCATAGGCGATGTAGTGAGACAGTGCCCGGTTGGGGATCATAACCCCCTTTGGCTTTCCGGTAGTACCGGAGGTATAGATCATATAAGCAGGACTTTCCGGAGCTGCCGCCCACAAAGGCAGGGGTTCGTCCGCTGCCGTTTCAGTTAAGGATACCACAGGTACGGAACAAGGAGGACATTCCCGGTCGGTGAGAACCAGAACAGCATCACTGTCTTTCAAAATGTATTGGATACGCTCTGCCGGGTATTCCGGGTCTACAGGGACGAAACCTCCGCCGCAATGCAGCACTGCCAGAACGCCCAAAATGTATTCCATGCTGCGGTTGCACAGCAAAAGGGCAAACTTTCCTTCTTCCAACCCTTGCTTTCGCAGATGGGATGCCAGCCGCGCGGCTTTTTCTGCCAGTTCTCCAAAGCTCCACGCCCGGTTACCGTCCCGAAGGGCAATGCGTTCCGGATGGCGTGCCGCTTCCGCCGCAAAGCACTGGGCAACGGTTTGCGAAATGGGTAATGCCTTTCCGGAGTTAAAGTCTTCCAGAAGCCGCTTCTTCTCTCCCCGGGTCATGGGAAGAAGCTCTGACAAGGGTCGATTTAAGCCATTTTCCATCAGTTCCAGCAGGGTCAAATACTGATCCGCAATGGTCTGCGCGCTAACCTCCCGGAACAGCTCCGTGCTGTATTCCAGAATCAACTCAAAATTATCGTGGGATTCCAAAATCTGGAAGGACAGATCCACCTTGGATTGCCCCTGATGCATGGGAAGCCGCTTGACCTCCTTGCCGGCAATGGTATAGGACATATGCTCCCGATTCTGCAAAACCAGAATCACATCATACAAAGGGTTGCGGGAGGATTCCCGGGACGCGCCGGTTTCCTCCACCAGCCGGGCAAGGGGGTATTCCTGATGCTCATAAGCCCCGATGCAAAGGGCGCGGATCTCCTGCAGGAACTGTCCCAAGGTCTTGTTCTTCTCAGGGTATCCCCGGAAAGGCAGAGTATTGATAAATATTCCCAAAACCTGCCCCAAGTCCTCATGGGAGCGACCTCCCAGAGGGCTACCGATGACCACATCCTCCTGCCGGGCATACTGGCTCAGCAGAATCATAGCACCCGCCAAAAATACCATGTAGTCTGTGGTATTGCTCTTTTTCGTCAGGTTTCGCAAGGATTCCCGCAAGTGCTTGGGCAGCGGTCGATGCACGCAAGCACCGGCATAGCTTCTCACAGCGGGGCGGGGGTAGTCCGTGGGCAGTGCCAAGGGTTCAGGAAGCTGACGGAACTGTTCCAGCCAGAAGTCTCCCTGCGTGCCTAAGTCCCGACCACTGACCCACTGGCAGTAATCTTTATATTGCAGCTTCACAGGGGGAAGTGTCTTTCCCTCCCGCAAAGCAATGTATTCTTCTAAGAAAATGCTGCAGCTCAGACCGTCACGGATAATGTGGTGCATATCCGTCAGCAGCAGCCATCCGCTTTCCTGTTTCAGCATGGTCAGCCGGAACAGAGGGGGCTGCTCCAAAACAAAGGGCTGCATAAAGTGCTGTGTAATCTCCCCGCTTAGGGCAGTGACCTCCCGGAACACGGAGATATCCACCTTCACATGGGGCAAAACCTCCTGCCGGGGCTGCCCATCACGCTCCACAAAGCGGGTGCGTAAGATCTCGTGGCGGTCTACCATAGCCTGAAATGCCGCCTGAATATGCTCCGGCTCTGTGCCTTCCTCCAAACGCAGACACCAGGGCATATGATAAGTCAGGCTGCCGGGGTCAAGGCGGTAGAACCAGTACATCTGCTCCTGAGAGGGAGACAGAGGATAGTCCTTCTGCTCTGCCGCTCTGGGAATGGGAGTTGTATCCAGTCGTTTTTGACTGATCACAGGTGCTAATTCCTGCACCGTGGGGTTGGCAAAAATATCTGCAATGTGCAGAGAGAAGCCCTCCTCTGTCAGCCGGTGCAGAAGCCGCATCGCTGCCAGAGAATTGCCGCCCAGGGCAAAGAAATCCTCATCAATGCCCATTTCTTTCATGCACAAAAGCTCCCCAAAGGCAGCGCAAAGTCTTGTCTCCAGCTCGTTGCGTGGGGGTGTAAGACTGCGCTGTTGCTGAATTTCCGGCAGTGACCGCTCATCCAGCTTTCCGTTGGCTGTCAGAGGGATCCTGGGAATTTGCAGCATAGCAGAGGGGATCATATAAGAGGGCAGCTCCTCCCGGATATTCTCCCGGATGGCAGACAGATCCAGTGTCCCCTCACCTACCAGATAGCCATGAAGCTGCTGCTCCCCATTGGGAGCCTTGACCGCAATGACCACCGCATCGGTCACATCACGCTGCCCACGCAGCACCCCGGCAATTTCCTCCGGCTCTACCCGGTAGCCACGGATTTTGATCTGCTTGTCCCGCCGACCGGCATAGTGGATAATGCCGGTTTCGTCCATATAGCCCAGATCGCCGGTATGGTACAGGCGCACGCCCCAGTGCGTACGGAAACGGTCTGCGGTCTTTTCCGCATCCCCAAAATAGCCTCTTGCCAAATTGGGACCCGCAAAGCACAGCTCGCCCATCTCCCCGGGGGCGCAAATCCGATCCTCGTCCAGAATGTAAGCCCTGCTTCCGGCGCAGGGGCGGCCGATGCTCACAGGATGCCCCTTGGGGATCTCAATAAAGGTGGTATAGACCGTGGTTTCCGTCGGGCCATATTCATTGTAAATGCGAACCTGCGAACCGCAGACCTCCCGCACCCGGTCACACATGGCTTCCGTCAGGGCTTCCCCTCCAAAGATCACCTTGTCTACTTTCCCATAGGCAGTCCGCTTCAGGGAATCAGCCGCCGCCATGAAGTGAGAGGGGGTAAACCGCAAATACTCCAAACGCTCCCGCTCCAAATAATCCACCACAGCCAGAGCATCGGGGAACAGCAGCAGGGTCATGCCGAAATAAGGGGAAAATACAATCGGAATAGAGAAGTCGAAGCAATGGCTGGTCATAAGGGGGACTTTTTCCCCCAAATGGCAGCCGTAATGTTCAAACAGGGTGTCCAGGTGGTTGAGCAAAGAATGCTCCTCGATCATAACTCCCTTGGGCACACCGGTGGTACCGGAGGTATAGATCACATATGCCAGATCCTCAGGTCTTCTCTCCGGCGGACAAAATTCCACCGGAGGAAGATGGCGCACATCAATAACAGGGCACTGCGTTTCCGGCGCGGGCCCGGCAGTCAGAACCGCTTTCGCCCGGCAGTTTTCCAAAATATATTGAATACGCTGCCGCCCTGCCGCCGGATCAACCGGCACAAAGGCACTGCCACAGGCAAGGGCTGCATAGATGGCAACAATGGCATCTACACTGCGCTCTACATAGACAGCCACGCAGTCCTCCCGTCCGCACCCCCGGGCACTGAGGGCAGCGGCAACAGACTGAACTCTCTGCCAGAAAACCTTAAAGCTTGTAGGTGTTCCCCTGTCCAAAACCGCAACCCGGTCCGGCTCACAGGTCGCCCAGTGCTGTATTGCCTCAATGACTGTTTTTCTTTCCATATGCTTCTCCTCCGGGGGTAAACTTTTTTGGGGGTCAACCCGGGCTTAGAGCAGTCCGGGCAGATCCATCTCCTCTGTGTCCAATGCAAGGCGGCGCAGCTTATGCTGCTGCTCCTGCAAGGGAACCTGCTTTGTTGCGAAAATCTTTTTCAGTAACGCAAGAGCTTCCAGCTTTTCATCCGTTGTAGCCTCACGCCCCTCAGCAGCCTGCTGCATTGCCTGCAAGCGTTCATAGGGCTTCACCACACCGGCTTCGTAGGCATCTTCGTCCAGGCAGTTATTTTTGGTTGCCACAGCCAGACCCATGCAGCGGGATATAAAGGGCAAACGGTACTCTATTTTCATATAGCTGTCCACCATAAGTCTGTCCTCCCACACATCCAGACTCAAAGCCTGAATCGCGGGATTGTTGTTTCTCGCCAGATTGCGAACCACCTTGCCGGGGCCCACATCAATGGCAAGAGACAGCTCCTGCGCCTTAAAATATGCCATTGTCTCCGTCCAGCGCACAGGCCGCACGATTTGCTGTGTCAAAAGCTCCGTCAATTCTTCCGTGCTTTTATAGGGCTGCGCCGTAACATTGGCAATGACCGGGCAAAGGAACTCACCTGGAGTGATGCCTTCCAGCTCTTTGCGGAACTGCCTTGCCACCGGCTCCATGAGGGAGCAGTGGAAGGGGGCACTGACATTCAGCCGCTTCACCGCTGCGCCCATGGAAGAAAGCACTTCCTCTGCCTCCTTCACGGCAGCAGCATGACCGGAGATCACATTCTGGGTAGGCGCGTTGTAATTGGAAATCATAACCACATGGTCAGGGCGTGAAATGCCGCGGCACACAGCCTCCACCCGCTCCGCCTCCAGCTTGCCCACAGCAGACATAAGTCCGGGGGAACTTTGGGCGGCTTCCTTCATGAGAAGTCCACGCTTGCGAACCAGACGCAGCGCATCAGAAAAGGATAAAACCCCCGCACAGGTCAGGGCGGTAAACTCGCCCAGGCTGTGACCTGCCATGTAGTGAGGACGAATGCCGGTGCGCTCCCACAAATCACGGTATGCTGCCACGCCCGCAGTCAGGATGGCAGGCTGGGCGTTTTCCGTGGAGGTCAGCTCCGGGAGCTTGCCTGCCATGCAAAGCTGCTTCAGAGGAAAGCCCAGAATGTCCTCCGCTTCCTCAAAGGTCTGCCGGGCAATGGCAGAATTTTGGCACAGGTCTTTGCCCATGCCCACATACTGGCTGCCCTGTCCGGGGAACAGGATGGCTTTTATTCTCATAGCATTCCCTCCTTATTTTACTTTGGTGGGCTTAATGGAAAAGTCCACGATCAGCAAAACAGCACTCAGACCCACCATGTAAAGGATCTCCGGTGTAGCCGCGGCAAAGCCCTTGCCGTCCAGGATCTTCTCCGCACCGTTTAAGAACCATGCTGTAGGCATGAAATTACTCAGCTTCTGCATAAACTCCGGCATAATTTCCTTGGGCCAGAAGCAGCCGCCTACCATGAGCATGGGGATATTGACCATGCTGATAACGCCGCCAGCCATGAGATTGGTCTTGGCGAAACGGCTGACCGTAATGCCTATGGCAATACACACAGAGGCAAAGGCGCAGCACACAATACCCACCTGCACCGTCTCTTGCCAATTCATGCCGAAGGTCACATCCGCCATGTGGGGCAGCACCAGCAGCTCCACGCAGATCTGGATCAGGGAAACCACGAAATAGCTGAGAAGATGCTGCACATAATACGCCCACCGGGGGAACTGGGTGGTGGTGATGCGGTCAAAGACACCGCTCTTTTTGTCCTCCAAAAGAAGCATGGAAGCAAAGGTCATAAGGAACATCATGCCCACCGCCATATAGCCCAGAGCGGACACGGTATTTTCCACATTGTCTCTGCCATCTTTGGAATAGATCTTATAGGTAGCTTGATAGTTGGCATCCACCACTTCTTTGAGTGCTTCCAGCAGCTTGTCCACATCCTCGTCTGCCACGGCACCCAGATTCTTGGCAGCGGAGATCAAAGTGTTAATGTACAGAACAGCCGGCTCCGCGCCATTGGTGTCGCCCAAAGAGTAGCTCTTGGCGTAGACTTCCTCTCCTGCCAAAATGGCATCGGTGAAGCCCTTTTCAAACCGGATGGCACAGGATACATCATTGTTGATCACACTGTCCCGGATGTTTTCCGCTTCCACGGTAACGACCTCACACTTTTGGGAGAAAGCCTCCTGCAAAAACTTTGTCAGCTCCGTGTTATCCTCGTCCAGAATGCCCAGGGTATAGCCGGACACGCTTCCCGACAAGGTGATTACCATAATACTCAGAACAACAGGCACAACCAGCATACACAGAAGGTTGGTGGGTCTGGTGAGGATTCGTCTCAGGTTGTTAAAAAATACGGTCATACCCTTCTCCTCCTTATCATCCATGTGCTGACTGCGGTGCAGACCACGGTGAGTCCGCCCAAAATGCCGGTACACTGCCAAACCAGACTGCGGCTTCCGTTATACAAAAGATTAAAGATGGCAGTCTTGGCGTAGTAGCTGGGAGAAATATTCTCGATCACCGGCAGAGGCATTGCCACAAAGCCGCCTGCCAGGAAGGTAAAGCCGATGATGGCGACCATGACCAGGCCCTCGCCCTTACCCTTGGTGAGCAGACTGAACATTGCGCCCATAACCGTGGCAAACAGGGAATAGACGAGAATGACAGCGATCAGGGTCAAAAGGGTGCTGCCTGTGCCCCAGTCCACATCATAGACCAGAGCCGTAAAGCCGATGAGAACCATGGCTTCCAGGAAGGTGACCAGAGCCAGAGCCAAAATCTTTCCCGCAAACTGGGGAAGGGCATTCAGGGGGGACACACGCAGGCGGTCGCCGGTGGCACTGAAATAGTCCTCTGCCATGCCGGAGCAGCCGTAGTCCGCACCGTAAAGGATCATCATCAGCAGCATTCCCACAGCATAGTAGCCCATGGCGGTGGGCTTGTTGCCGGATGCGGTATATTCCACAGCCTCTGTGCCCTCATCCATCTGAAAGTCAAAGCCCTCCAGATTCCCGGTGGTCTTAAAATGGGCATAGGCGCAGTTGGAAGCATAGGTAAAGGTGTCGATCACATTCTGCACCACGGTGGCATCGAAGCTCTCCTGCTTTTTGGTATAAACGATCAGCTCGTTGATGTCATCCAAGTCCAGAACCTGCTCCGTAAATTCCTTTGGAAAATGGATAAAGGCGGCGACCTCCTCCTTGTCCAGAAGCTCCTGTCCCTTCTCCAGAGAAGTCACTTCCGTGAAGTGGATCAGGTCTTTAATATCCTCCTCATCCGTCATCATGTCCATAAATTCCTCGCCGCTGGTGCCCTCGTCCTCATTGAAATAGGCAACCTCCACCACTTCAATGGACGCGGCATCAAAGGCACTGCTGAAAGCAGAACCCAGCACCAGGATCAACAGGATAAAGGAACCCAGCTTGACCAGAGTGGAGCGGTAATCCTTCAAAAGCCGCTTTACGGTATACAAAAATTGAGTAAGCATATCTTGTTCCTTTCTTCCTGCCGGTTAATCCCGCAGCTTCTTACCGGTAAGCTGGAGGAATACCGATTCCAGAGAGGGCTTTTCGATCTCCGCGCCGATGATCTCAAAGCCTGCCTGACTCAGCTCCGTTACCAAAGCGGAGAAAGTCCACTCGCCCTTACCCAGAGTCACATCCAGAGTATCCCCCTCACGCCGCTCACAGGAGAGAACGGACGGATGCTTCTGCAGCAGCTTCAGGAGCTTATCCTCCACCTTTTTGAAATGCAGGGACATCCGGGAGGTAGTGCTGATGGAGGCGATCAGCTCCTCCACCGTACCCATAGCGATGATCTTACCGAAGTCCATAATGGCTACATTGGTGCAGATGGCCTCAATTTCCTCCATATAGTGAGAGGTATAGATCACCGTGGTGCCGCCCTTGTTCAGTTCCCGGATGGCGTCGAGAATACTGTTTCTGGACTGGGGGTCTACACCCACAGTAGGTTCATCCATGAGCAGGATCTTGGGATGATGGACAATGGCGCAGGCAATATTCAGCCGCCGCTTCATGCCGCCGGAGTATTTTTTCGCCTGATCCTTTCTCCGCTCCCAAAGACCGACCCGCTCCAAAGCCTCCTTAACGGAATCCTTCAGCTCCTTGCCCCGCAGACCGTAGAGCTTGCCCCAGTAGGTCACATTGTCGATGGCGTTGAGTTCCTCAAAGAACGCCAGATCCTGAGGCACATAGCCGATCTCCCGGCGGATTTCCCGCTCTCTGCCTGTAAATTCCTTGCCGAAGATCTTAATGCTTCCTTCGTTGCAGGAAATCAGGCCGATGAGGGCGTTCAGGGTGGTGGATTTACCTGCGCCGTTGGGACCCAGGAAACCGAAGATCTCCCCTTCCTCAATGCTCAGGTCCACACCGTTGACTGCGTAATTGTCCTTGTACCGCTTGACCAGATTTTTAATTTCAATGATCATTGCCTGTTTCCTCCTTATCAGTTGTCTTCTGAAGCATCTTCAAAGTAATCCAGCATTTTGTCGATCTCAATGTCGCCTTCTGCCAGCTTTTGGATCATACCTTCCACGCCGGTGTCCTTCTCCTCCTGAGCGGGAGCCAGCTTGGAGTCGATATACTCTGCCATTTCCGCGGCCGTGGTGTAGGTGAACATATCGGAAACATCCAGAATGTTGCCAAACTCTCTGTTTAGCACATTCAGTGCCTCCGTGGACAGCATAGAGTCGCCGCCCTGAGAGTTGAAGCTCTCGTAAATGTCGATCTCCTTTAGTCTGAGAACACCGGCATAAATCGTGGCAACCGCAAGCTCCGTCTGGGTATATGCTTCCGTGCCCTTGCCTGTGATGGTCACGCTTTCTGTTGCATGACCGCCCTGCTCCTGCTGCGCCATGTTCTGCTTTCTCTTAAACCGCTCCAGGCTCTTGCGCACACCCTCAGACAGGCGAACAGGGGTGGTTTCCAGCACCCGCTGCAAAGCACCCAGATTCAGATTGCCGGGTACAACGCCGCAAATCTGCTGAGAAATCGCATCCGTAAGGTAGCTCCATGCCTGATCGTTGGTCACAGAAGCGAAGGTCACAAACTGATCGTCCACCTGATAGTCCACAGCCATACCGGTTTCTTTCCATGCGGGCCAGTTCAGGGCTGTCACCTGCCGACCCTGATTCTGTCTCTGGGCAGCGTAAGCATCCAGATACGCATTGGCGGCAGTGTAGTCACTCTGTCCCGCGCTGCCCATAAGGGCAGTCATGGAGGAGAACAGGATGAAGAAGCTCAGATCCATTTCTCCCACCAGGCAGTCCAGCACCTTGGTGCCAATGGTCTTGGGAGCGGTAACATTGCGGAAGGTGTCGTAAGCCTTGTTGATGATAAAGCCGTCACCTGCCATACCGGCGCAGTGGATCACGCCTGTGATTCTGCCATAGGTTGCAACCAGTTCCTGCACGATGGCACCCATTGCGGCTTCGTCGCACACATCGGCGCTGCGTACCAGCACCTCCGCGCCTGCGGCTTCAATTTTGGTAATACCCTCCAGAATACCGCACAGCTTCTTGTTCGCACCGTCGGCGAGAATCTTCTCCCAATCCTCTCTGGGAGGAATGCCCTTGCGGCTAATGAGGCAGATATGCTTTACGCCCAGCCCCGCCAGCCGTTCAGCCAGCACCAGACCCAAGCCGCCCAGACCGCCGGTAATCATAGCCGCGCCCTTGTCCAGATCTGTCATCTTGAAGTTTTCGGAGTTGTTGATGTGCTTGGCAAGGCGTGTCTCATAGC
>JAZNYB010000263.1:0-5237 GCA_045594185.1 Faecousia sp.
CCCGAGGATATGTCCGAGCCTCTGGCTCTGGCCGCTCTGGACGTGGCCGGTGCTCCCGCTCAGGCCCGCAAGTTGCCCAAGGAAGGCGACAGTGTTCTGATCCTGGGCGCCAACGGCAAGTCCGGCGTTCTGTGCGGCTGGGAAGCCATGAAGAAGGTCGGCCCCAAGGGTAAGGTCGTAGGCGTTGTCCGCAATGCCAAGCAGATCCCCGCTCTCATGGAGCTGGGCGTTTACACCGATGTTGTAGTCGCTGACTGCACCAAGCCCGTGGAAGTCATGGAAGCCGCTCTTGCTGTGAACAACGGCAACGAATATGATCTGTCCATCTGCTGTGTCAACATGGAGTCCTGCGAAATGTCTGCCATTCTGCCTGTCCACGACGGCGGCAAGGTCTACTTCTTCTCCATGGCTACCAGCTTCACCAAGGCCGCTCTGGGCGCAGAGGGCATCGGCAAGGATGTGGAAATGATCATCGGCAACGGTTATACCAAGAACCACGCCCAGATCACCCTGGATGTGCTCCGTGAAAACGAAAAGCTGCGCAAGCTCTTCGACGAGAAGTATGTTTGATCCCCTCTTCATTGAGAAAAAGGAGTGAATCCCATGAGAAAAAGCAGAGAAAACGGTTTGTTTTTGGATGTTCCCGCCGAGCAGTGGAATGACTGGCTCTGGCAGGTCAGCAACCGCATTGAGACTCTGGAAGAACTGAAAAGATATATTAACCTCACCGCGGAGGAGGAAGCCGGCGTTGCCGATACTCTGGGCAAGCTGCGCATGGCCATCACCCCCTACTACCTGTCCCTCATTGACCTGAACGATCCCTATGACCCCATCCGCAAGCAGGCGATCCCCACCAACGCTGAGCTGGAATTTGCCGTCTATGAGGATGCTGACCCTCTCCACGAGGATACCGACTCCCCCTGTCCCGGTCTGACCCACCGCTACCCTGACCGGGTGCTGTTCCTCATCACTGACCAGTGCTCCATGTACTGCCGTCATTGCACCCGCCGCCGTTTTGCCGGTCAGAACGACTGCCATGTTCCCAAGGCACAGGTTGACGGCTGCATCGAGTATATCCGCAACCATCCCGAGGTTCGGGATGTTGTCCTGTCCGGCGGCGATGCCCTTATGGTATCCGACGAGCTGCTGGAATATATTATCAGCAGCCTCCGGGCCATTGAGCATGTGGAAATCATCCGCATCGGCTCCCGCACTCCCGTGGTCATGCCTCAGCGCATTACCCCCGCTCTGTGCGATATGCTGAAAAAGTACCACCCCATTTGGCTCAACACCCACTTCAACCACCCCAACGAGATCACCGAGGAATCTGCCCAGGCTACCGCTATGCTGGCTGATGCCGGTGTTCCTCTGGGTAACCAAAGTGTGCTGCTGGCAGGGGTCAACGATTGTGTCCATGTGATGCTGAAGCTGGTCAACGAGCTGGTTCGCATCCGTGTCCGCCCCTACTACATCTACTGCTGCGATCCCTCTCTGGGTCTGAGTCATTTCCGCACCCCCGTTTCCAAGGGCATCGAGATTATGGAAGCCCTCCGTGGTCACACCTCCGGCTACTGTATCCCCACCTTCGTAGTGGATGCTCCCGGCGGCGGCGGCAAGACCCCTGTCATGCCCAACTATGTGATCTCCCAGACTCCCAGAAAGGTCATTCTGCGAAACTTCGAGGGTGTTATCACCACCTACACCGAGCCGGATCACTACGAAAACAAGTGCCATTGCGACATTTGCACCGGCAAGGCAACACCCAAGCTGCCCAAGATCGGCGTTGCTGCTCTGGCACAGGGCTTGGAGCAGAAGTATCTGGAGCCCACTAAGCTCGCCCGCAGAGATCGCCACAACCACTAAGGGAGGCACTTATGGAATCCAAACTGAATTTGAATCAGGAGCTGGTAGCACAGGCTCGTGCCTACGCCTCTCAGGTTGCTGACGATGTACAGGAATTTATTGATGCCCATACCACGGTTGCCGTGGAGCGGACGGTTTGCCGTCTGCTGGGCATCGACGGTGTGAACGATGTGGAAGTTCCTCTGCCCAATGTGGTGGTGGAGCATTTGCAGGAGAAGGGCATCCTCTCCGGAGGCGCGGCGTTCTACATTGGAAACGCCATGGCGGAGTATGGCATTGATCCCATGGCAGTGGCAGAGCGGATCAGCAAAGGCGAGCTGGATCTGTCCAAAGTCCCTGTCCACGGCGTGGAAGAAATCAGAGCCGCCATTATGCCCGTGGTGAACGCCACTTTGGAGCGGATCAACAGGAATGTCGGAAACCGCAACGAGTATCTCTCCCGGTTCGGGGACAAGGAAGGTCCTTACCTCTATGTTATTGTTGCCACCGGCAATATTTACGAGGATATTACCCAGGCGAAAGCCGCTGCCAAGCAGGGCGCGGACATCATCGCCGTGATCCGTACCACCGGTCAGTCCCTTCTGGACTATGTTCCCTACGGCGCAACCACAGAAGGCTTCGGCGGCACCTACGCCACTCAGGAAAACTTCCGCCTTATGCGCGCGGCTCTGGACGAGGTTGGTCAGGAGCAGGGTCGGTATATCCGGCTTTGCAACTACTGCTCCGGTCTGTGTATGCCGGAAATCGCCGCCATGGGTGCGTTGGAGCGGCTGGATGTGATGCTGAACGATGCTCTTTACGGCATTTTGTTCCGTGACATCAATATGCAGCGCACCATCGTTGACCAGTATTTCTCCCGGATCATCAACGGCTATGCGGGGGTTATCATCAACACCGGTGAGGACAACTATCTGACCACTGACGATGCCATTACCAGTGCCCACACCGTTCTGGCTTCCCAGTTCCTCAACGAAGCCTTCGCTCTGCGCGCGGGTATGCGGGAGGAGCAAATGGGTCTGGGTCATGCTTTCGAGATGGATCCCGCTGTGAAAACACCTTCCTGTATGAGCTGGCACAGGCACAAATGGCAAGAGAGATCTTCCCCAAAGCTCCACTGAAATATATGCCTCCCACGAAGTTCATGACCGGCAACATCTTCCGTGGTCATATTCAGGATGCCCTGTTTAACATGGTCTGCATCCTCACCGGACAGAAGCTGCAGCTTTTGGGCATGATGACCGAAGCCATCCACACTCCCTTTATGTCTGACCGGGCTCTGTCCATCGAAAACGCCCAGTACATTTTCCGCACCATGCAGGATTTGGGCGGCGAGCTGACCTACAAAGAGGGCGGCATTATGCAGACTCGTGCCAACGAGGTGCTCACCAAGGCAACAGAGCTGCTGGCTGAGATCCGGGAGCTGGGTCTGTTTACCACCTTGGAAAAGGGCATCTTTGCCGATGTGAAGCGACCCAAGGACGGCGGCAAGGGTCTTGCCGGTGTGGTGGTCAAGGGGACGGAGTATTTCAACCCCTTCATTGAGCTGATGAAAGGAAAGGTGGCAGGGCAATGAGTTCCGGACTGTACAATACCCATAAAACCGATTTTGATACCACTTTAGACCTGACCCGGCTGAAGCCCTACGGCGACACCATGAACGACGGCAAGGTGCAGCTCAGCTTCACACTGCCCATTAAGGATGATGCCAGAGGAGAAGAAGCCGCCCGGCAGATCGCAAAGAAAATGGGACTGGAAGAACCCAATGTGGCTTTCCATCAGGCATTGGATAAGGAATTTACCTTCTTCGTGGTATACGGAAGCTGCGTGCATACCGTCAACTATGAAGATATCCATGTTATGACCGTGGAATCCGAGGTCATGAGTATGGAGGAAACCAACGAATTTATCCAGAAGAACATCGGTCGCAAGGTGGTCATGGTGGGCGCGTCCACAGGAACCGACGCCCACACCGTTGGTATCGATGCCATTATGAACCGCAAGGGCTTTGCCGGTCACTACGGCGTGGAACGCTATGAGATGATCGAAGCCTACAACCTTGGCAGCCAGGTTCCCAACGAGGAATTTATCCGCAAGGCTGTGGAGCTGAATGCCGATGTGCTGTTGGTTTCCCAGACCGTCACCCAGAAGGATGTGCACATCCACAATCTGGTGGAGCTGATCGAGCTGCTGGAAGCTGAGGGACTGCGGGATAAGTTTGTTGTTGTCTGCGGCGGCCCCAGAATCACCCACGAGCTTGCCAAGGAGCTGGGCTACGATGCCGGCTTCGGCGCAGGCACCTATGGCGACGATGTTGCCAGCTTTGCCGTTCTGGAAATGGTAAAGCGTGGCATGAAGTAATCAATAAAACACAGGAGGACGAACCATGAGAGATAAGTTTATTACCCCTCAGCAAGCCGCCGCTCTGATCAAAGACGGTGACTTCGTCATGGTGGGTGGTTTCCTGGGTCATGGCACCCCGGAGGTCATCATTGAAGCCATGCTGGAAACAGATGTTAAGGATCTGACCGTTGCAGCCAATGACACAGGCTTCCCCGAAGGTGTTGAAAAATTCGGCTACCGGGGCGTCAGCGAGCTGGTGGCACAGCACAGGATCAAAACCCTCTATGCTACCCACATCGGCATGAATCCCGAAACCGGCAAGCAGATGAGCGAAGGCACCATGGATGTCAAGCTCATTCCTCAAGGCACTCTGGCTGAACGCATCCGTGCTGGCGGCGCAGGTCTGGGCGGTGTTCTGACCCCCACCGGCATCGGCACCGAGGTAGCGGAAGGCAAGCAGATCATCAATGTGGACGGCAAGGACTATCTGCTGGAAACCGCTCTGCGGGGCGATGTTTGCCTCATTAAGGGATCCATTGTTGACACCATGGGTAATGTCTATTACAAGGGCACCACCCGGAACTTCTGCCCCCTGATGGCAATGGCATGCAAGACCGTTATCGTTGAAGCGGAAGAAGTGGTCGAGCCCGGTCAGATCGCTCCCGAGGATGTTATGACTCCCTTTAATGTGGTTGATTATATCGTAAGAGGAGGTCGTGTATAATGGAAGATGCAAAGGTCGTTATTGCCAAGCGTACGGCACGGTTTTTGAAGGACGGCGATGTGGTCAATCTGGGTATCGGTATGCCCGAAATGGTCGCCAACTACCTGCCTGAGGGCATGGAGGTTTTCTTCCAGTCCGAGAACGGTATTATGGGTATGTCCTCCGCTCAAGTCCCCGGCACAGAAAACACCGATGTTTCCAACTCCGGCGGCAAGTATGTCACCACCATTCCCGGCGCGGTATTTTTTGATTCCGCTTTCTCCTTTGCTCTGATTCGGGGCGGTCATGTGGATGCTACCATCCTGGGCGC
>JAZNYB010000264.1:0-7329 GCA_045594185.1 Faecousia sp.
CAGCTATTATAATGGCACAAGATGGACATTCTCTTGGGAAGATGGCAGAAAGCTGGTCAGCGCAAGCAGCACCGGGAATACTGTTTCCTATGGCTATGACCTGAACGGAGTTCGTGACAGCAAAACCGTCAACGGGGTGGAGCATACCTATTACTATGCCAGTGGTAAGCTGTTAAGAGAAACCTACGGAACCAATACGCTGGACTTCATCTATGATTCCAACGGCAATCCCTATGCTCTGGAATACAACGGCACCACCTACTATTACATCTGCAACTTGCAGGGCGATGTGATGTATATGGTGGATTCCAACGGCGCAGCCGTTGCCACTTATGAATATGATCCCTTTGGAAAGATTACCACTTCTTATGGGGCAATGGCAGAAATCAATCCTCTGCGGTATCGTGGGTATTACTATGATACAGATACTGGGTTCTATTATCTGCAAAGTCGGTATTATGATCCGGAGATTTGCCGGTTTATCAATGCGGATGGATACGCAAGCACTGGACAAGGATTCCTTGGTTACAATATGTTTGCGTATTGCTTAAATAATCCAATCAATATGACTGACCCATGTGGATTTTGTAGTAGGTTTTTGGGATTTCTTTGGAAAATCGACTGTAATTCTGCTACATGCGAAACAAGTAAGGACTATAGAAAACCGTCGCCCCCAGTAAAGACTATTGGGCCATATACCGACGAGAACGGCAACACCATTGGCGATGTATATGTGATTCAACCCAATCAACTGGCTGATATGATGAAAGCAAAAGGAGAGAACGATGTTGTGGTTATTGATAACAGAACAGGGGACAAGCCTTCAATGCAAGTTCGTAATTCTTATAACATATCCGACGAAAAGCAACAAGCACAAATATGCCAAGCCATAGTACCGAAGGGAGAAAAAACTTCGGGAAGGGCTGAACAATCGTTAGTCCTTAGTAAATGGAGAAAGGAGGTCAACATGAAGTAACGGTCATGTGGAGAGGGTAATCTCAAAAGAAAGACTCGCACAGCGAGGATACATCAGCATCCTCGACCGATACGAGTCCTTGCATTTACGATTGAACCAACCTGTACCGAACGGTACGCACGGTGGTGAGGGAGGTCGGCTACTCAACGAATGGGTAGCCTCCTACCCGATCGCCAATTACACAAAACCCCCGGAGAAATGACTCTCCGGGGATGTAGGATTTATTGGGTATATCAGAGTTGTTCGGTAAAGGTCTGGACGAACCGATATATGATCGCGGCGACCTGCGCTCTTGTGGCGTTACCCTTGGGCTGCAGCACCGTGGATGTCACGCCGTTGATCAGACCGTTTTCCACTGCCCACGCCATAGCCGTAACAGCATAGGTGCTGACGGTGTCCTTGTCTTCAAACCGCTCCAGACATTCCGGAGAAACATCGGTATTCAGCCCCTTGTATTGCGCGTAGCGATACAGGATTGCCGCAAGTTGCTCTCTGGTGATTTCTTTTTTGGGGCGGAAGGTTCCGTCGCTGTTGCCGCTGACAATGCTGTTTTCAGCAGCCCAAAGAGTAGCCTGTGCATAATAATCATCGGATTGTACATCAGAGAAGGGGATTTCCGGATTCTGTGCTTCGGGGCAGCCTTCCAAGCGGTGCAGCACAGTAACCGCCATGCCACGGTTCATTGGGAGATTGGGGGAGAACTTTGTGGCGCCGGTGCCTTTGAACAGATTGTTTTCGTAGCAATAGTCCACAGCCTGAGCATAATAGCTGGTGGGCTTTGTGTCAGAGAAAATGGGGGCGTAAGGCTGGGTGATGTACTCGCCGCAATGGATGCAGCTTCCCCCAAGCACACCGGGCTGGGTTGCGGTATGTTCCTGAACTACGGTATAGCCCTCCTCCGGCAAATCGTGTTCCAGCGCGGGGATCTCCTCTTTTTTAGGCACGCCGCAGCAGGTGCAGGGATATTCTATGATGCCTGGTACACCGCAGGAAGGCTCACGGGTAACTGTGCCGGTTTCCGGGTAGTCGCAGGCAACGGTAACTTTCAGCTCATAGGGACCGTCCCCGACTTCATTTTCGTTGAGGTTGAGGTAATACTTCCAGGTAGCATAGATGGATGCGGTGCCGCAGCGTTCCGCAAAGAACTTGGTATAGCCGGGATAGTTGTCATACTCAGAAACTGCCACAACACAATCAAGGCTGCTACCCGGTGCGGACATACTCAGGGTGTATTCTCCTGTTGCGTTGGCGGTGGTCTTTATTGCGCCTACATAGCCTTGGTCGCCAATCTTCAATTCAAGAGAGGAAACATATTGCCGGTTTCCGCCTTGCTCGTCGCAGAGAAAGAATTTTGCTCCGGTGTTAGGAACATCCTCCTCTACAACATGAATCACCGCTGTATACATTGCATCGGTGTTTATGTCTGTGCGGCTGAAGTCGTATGAGCCCTGCTTAACATAGGAGAATAGGTAAACTGCCAGAAGATAGGCGCCGGCTTCCAGTTCATTCCCATTCATAAAAAGGTCCCATGTGAAGGTATGATCTTCGGTAGAGGAGGCTGTTTCAGCACCACGGGCAGGCTTGGTACTGGAATTCAGCAATTTTTCCGCTTTGCTTCGAATGGTATTCCGAGATTCTTCTCCGGTTAGGTCTGTTTTATATAACGCATAGCCATATCCTTTCCAAGGATAATCCAGCCGGACTTCAAACAGTAATTTGCCGTTGTCATTTTTTGAAATATGCAAATTGTGGTAGTCGCCCCAACCGGCGAGGGTTATATAGGGTTCATCGGCAGATGCCGGAATGGAGAGCAGGGATAGGGAGAGTGCGAAGATCAATAGCCATGAGAGCATTTTCTTTAACATTAACAGAACCTCCTTATGTGGGATTTCATATTTTGCAATTATACTATAAACGATGAATGAGGATGTGTCAATATAATTTTTCAATGTACCGATGTAATCAAGATATCTTTCAGAATAACGCAATGCGCCACAGCCTGTCATGGGTTGTGGCGTTTTTATTCTTTTCTGGATCGGGGATAGGGCGTTTTCTGATCCGTAAGTCCCAGCAAATAATCTGTGGAGGTGTTGTAGTAATCCGCAAGGGCAATCAGGACTTCCAAAGGGAGCTGCCGCTGACCGGTTTCATATTGGGAATAGGTGTTTTGGCGAATGTGCAGATAGTCCGCAAGCTGCTTTTGGGTAATGTCCATGTCTTCCCTTAAATCCTTGATCCGCACTGCAAACACCTCCTGAAAATATGATTGCCTCTTATTATAATTTATCTCACTGCGAGATATTGACAATTATCTCAAATTGTGATATAAATAATACAAAAAGAGGAAAGCGGTGATGGCTATTATATTACAGATACTTGCCGGTTTGGTTGTTGTCGTTGTTGTAATTATTCGCAACAAAAAAACAGAAAAAGCGCGGGAAACTGCGGTAAATGCCTCACAAGCTACCATGCGGCAGCAGGAAGAGCAGAGAAGAAAGAATGAGCTGGATCGTTACCGCAAGCAACAGGAAGGGCTGGTTGTGCGATATATGAACAGCCCGGTGGTGCAGGAGATGCTGAACACACTTTGTAACGGCGATAAACAGCATCTACCGGAGGAGTTTATTATTCGTGACAACGGTGTGCAAAGCAGAATCTCTGGGAGAATTCTGGAATATGATTTCGCTGTTCACAGAGTGCCTTTTCTCAAGGCGGCGCATGGTTACTGGCGTTCAGACCAGTGGCAATCTAAGTATGCCGAGGAATGCATCATAAGACCGCAGATGGCATTGGCAGAAGCAATAAATAGGTTATTTGACAATGAATATGATTTAATTGACCACGGCAAAACAGATTTTCGCGAAGTTGAAATCTACGATGAATCATATCTTAGTTTTACCTACAGCTCAGATCATGTTGTAATGCGCCTAAAACCCACAAAAAATTTCTGATCCCATCATCCATCGCACCACAAAAAGTGCGTACATACACCCACGACCACAAAGGAGGAACCAAACCATGGCAAGATGTTACTATTTGGAATACATTAGCAGAGGACTTTTCAGCAGTGCCAACGACAAGTGGATCTGCAAGCTCTGCCGCAAGGAGTTCCCTGTTGACGATTTGCAGGTGAAATATGTCTGCAACGCCGAGCGGGGCGAGGAATATAGAAACTGCCCTGTTTACAGGGACAGAAGATAGTATTTCGGTTTTAACGCCACAACCTCATTCCGGGGCTGTGGCATTTTTCTTCCTAACCCCCCATTGCGAATCCTCCTTTTTTGTTGTATAATCATGGAAAAGAACCTGTTTGGGAGGTTCATCCATGAAAAAGACCACCGCAACCGCTTCCTATGCCCTTTTGCAGGCTTCCATGTGGGGCTTTTATGCCATTTTATTGGGCTATTCCAGCAACTTTCTCTACCGCTACGGCTTCACCGATGGGCAGATCAGCCTGCTTTTAGGCTCTGCCACCGCCGTGAGCTGTATTTTGCAGCTATCTTTGGGGGAGCTGATCAGCCGCTTTGCCAAAGTTACCGTATTCCGGGTGCTTCTGGTCATGGGCAGCGGGATGCTGCTGGGCTCTTTGATGATGGGCTATGGCAGTGCGGGCTGGGTGGCAGTCAGCGGTCTGGCTCTGAGCTGCGGCTTGCTGCAGGCACTTCCCGCCATGGGAAACGCTATCGGCATGAACGCCATCGCCCATGGAGCTCCTGCCAGCTATGACATTGCCCGGGGTGCCGGCTCCGTGTCCTACAGCCTTTTGGCACTGCTTACCGGGCGGCTGGTGAGCAATTTGGGAACGGATGTTATTTCCCTGATCTCCATGATCAATTCTGCCGCCTTTATCGCCGGGATACTTTGGTTTCATTTTGCCGGAGAAGTCCCCGGGCAGGAGAAAAAAGCGGAGAAGCAGAAAAAATCCAGCACCCCCTTCCTGAAAACCTATCCATGGTACGCTCTGTTTCTTTTGGGGGCGGTTTTGCTTTTAGCCAGTCACAATCTGGTGTGTAACTTCATGCTGCAAATCGTCACTGCCAAGGGGGGAGACGCTTCCCATCAGGGCGTTGCTACCTTCATTTCCGCTTTTACGGAGATCCCGGTCATGTTTGCCTTCGGCTTTCTGCTGAAACGGATGAAGTGTGACAAGTGGCTGTGCCTTTCCGTGGTATTCTTTGCGGTTAAGGCTGTGGGGCTGTATCTGGCTGAAACGGTTGCCGGAGTCTATGCGGCGCAGGCGACCCACATTTTTGGCTTTGCCATATACTCCATTGCCAGTGTCCACTATGCGGGGGTGGCTGTAGGAAAAGCGGATGTGGTCAGAGCTCAGAGCTATTTAGGGTCTACCATCGCCATGGGCAGTCTCATTGCCTCCTTTACCGGGGGGTATCTGTGTGAGTGGTTCACGCCTCAGGGAATGATCCTCACCGCTGCCATTGTGGGAGCGATGGGAGCGGCTATCGTGATCCCCGCTGTTAGAAAGCAGATGAATACGGCAAGGCAGCAGACAATATGAGATTGCGCTTTGCTGTTGCGGGATTATTTCATAAAAAATGGACACCACATTTCCGTGATGTCCATTTTGTTCGTTTTATAGAATTGGTATAACTCCCAATTCCGGCATCTAATTACATCCCAGTCAGTGGATACTGCCCCAGCACCCGCAGCTCCCACGCCACGGTGTTCTCTTGAATCCGCGCACAAATCGCTTCATGCTCTTTCACAAATTCCTCGTCCTCAATGGAAGCCAGATTCACCCGCACATTGTAAATAGCACCCAAAATGCCGGTACGAGCCATCATTACGGAAACCAGTCCATCGGTGACGGCGTTGGAATTACCCAGAGCCAAAACCTTTTCCAAAAGGGGCAAGATCCCTTCCACCCGTTGCGCCACAGACAGAGGAACAGCAACGGCGGCTTTCAGACCGGCTTGCATGGCGGCTTTTCGGGCAGCTTGTTCCTCCGGGGTGTTTTTGGGCATGGGCAGAGCCGCCATATACAGGTCAAAGGCACGGCTGTCCTCGTCCACAGCGGCGAGCAGCTCCTTCTGCGCCTGCGCCAGCAGAGGGAGAGCTTCTTCCATGTCGGTCTGCACATCAGCATACTTCTTTCTGCCTACGGTCAGGTTGGCAACCATCTGGCTTAAGGCGGCGGCAAGGCTGCCTGCCAGAGCGGATACGCTTCCGCCTCCGGGAGCGGGGGCGTTGGATGCGGTGATCGCTCCAAATTCTTCTACAGTCAGTTTGATCAGTTCCATGGATTACCTCACAGTCTGTTTTCCAGCACCTGGGTGCTTTCAAAGTTTTCAAGCCGCAAATAGTAAGCGGCGGCATCAACCAAAGCCTGCTGGGGGATCAGACCAACCACTTCACTGCCTAAGACATTGACACCGTACCGACGGGCTTCCATTTTCACCGTCTCAAAGACCCGGTAAATGGCGGTTTGGGTGAAGTCTGTGAGATTCATGGAAACCTGCGCCAGATTCCGATCCTCCAGCTTGACGCCCATTGCCTTGCAGTAGCGGAAGCCGCCGTTCATGTGGCGGATGGCCTTGGCGATAGCAGAGGCGATCTCCAGATTGGGGGTATCCAGATTGATGTTATAGGCAATCAAAGGCATTCTGGCACCGATGGCAGTAACACCGCCGGTGGGGTGGATGGTCTCAGGACCAAAATCCGGCTTCCATGCGGGGTCTTTCATCTTTTCCGCCATGCCTTCAAACTGCCCCTTGCGCACTGCCGCCAGATTTTCCCGGTGGGGAGCGGTGGCAGATTTTTCGTACAGGAAAAATGGCTGACCGAATCTCTCGGAAGCAGCTTGGGCGACCTCTTTGGCTACCCGGTCGGCATCCTCCACGGTGGTGTTGCGGATAGGAATGAAGGGGATCACATCCACACAGCCCATGCGGGGGTGCTGACCCTCGTGCCTGGTCATGTCGATGAGTGCCACCGCAGTGCCGATGGCTTCAATGACCGCATCCCGAAGGGGTTGGGGTTCACCAATGACGGTGACCACGGAGCGGTTGTGGTCATAGTCCCAGGTGTAGTCCAGGAGACGAACGCCGTCTTTGCCCCGGAAACAGTCGCAGATTTTTTCAATGACTTCGGTGTTTCTGCCTTCGCTGAAATTGGGTACACATTCCAGAATCTGGTGCATGATAAACACTCCTTCATGTAAATATTTGAAATTTTCAGGGAATCTTCCTGAGGTGATATTACCACAGAAGCCATGGGAAAGCAATGGATTTTTTGAAAAGAGCAAGCCAACCGGGATCATGGCGCATAGAATGGAAGGTGGTTTGGGTTGTGGGGGTTATGTGGCAAAATTCCGATTTAACGGGTAGTTTGCCGAT
>JAZNYB010000265.1:0-3851 GCA_045594185.1 Faecousia sp.
AAGGCAGTTTGGCGGATACCTTTCAGAGGGGAGTACATTCTGATTGCACAGCACATTTCTGTCGTCTTATCTCTGCATACGACCGGAGCCGTCACCGCCTGCCAGCTTTTCCACCTCAGCAACGGTGACCATGTTATAGTCGCCCTCAATGGAGTGCTTCAAAGCGGACGCGGCAACCGCGAAATCCACAGCCGCCTGGGTATCCTTGCCGTTCATCAGAGAATAGATGAGCCCGCCGCCGAAGCTGTCACCGCCGCCCACACGGTCGATGATGTGCAGCTCGTACTTCCTGGAGAAGCAGTATTCATCCTTCTGAACATTATACAGCATGGCACTCCAGCCGTTGTCAAAGGCGGAGTGGCTTTCCCGCAGGGTAATGGCTACCATCCGGAATCCAAACTTCTCCGCAAGCTGCCTTGCAACAGACTTATAGCCCTCGTGATTAAGAGAGCCGGCGTAGATGTCCGTGGCTTCCGCTTCGATTCCGAATACATCCTTGGCGTCCTCCTCGTTGGAGATGCAAACATCCACATACTGACACAGATCCGTCATAGCGGCTCTTGCCTGATCTCTTGTCCAGAGCTTGCCCCGGTAGTTCAGGTCGCAGGAGATCTGAATACCTCTTGCCTTGGCCGCTTGACACGCCTGACGGCAAATCTCCACCAGATTTTCACCCAGCGCGGGAGTGATGCCGGTGAAATGAAACCACTGGGCACCGTCGAAGATCTTGTCCCAATCGAAATCAGCGGGGGCTGCCTGCTGAATGGCAGAGTGTGCCCGGTCGTAAATACAAACGGAGCCACGCTGGGAAGCACCCTTTTCGTTAAAGTAGATGCCTACCCTGTCGCCGCCACGGACGATCATGGAGGTATCCACACCATAGCGGCGCAAAGAATTTACAGCCGCCTGACCGATGGCATGGGATGGCAGCTTGGTCACAAAGGCTACATCCTGACCATAGTTTGCAAGCGACACCGCTACATTGGCTTCGCCGCCCCCAAAGGTAAATTCCACATGGTCACATTGGACAAAACGCTCATAGTTATAAGGCTGAAGCCGCAGCATCAGCTCACCGAAGGTAATGATTTTAGCCATGACAATCTATCCTCTCTATGTATGATTCACCAAAGGCTGCCTTCCGTGCCTCTAAGCACAGGGCAGTGATCTTTTCAAAGTTCCCCGCCGCGATATCCGCCTTGGGACAAACCCAGCTCCCCCCCACCGCATGGATAAAGGGGGCCTCAATATATTCCCGTACATTTGCCGCGTTTACGCCCCCGGTGGGCATAAACTTAACACCAACAAAGGGAGCGGCGAGATTTTTCATAGCGTTTAAGCCGCCGTACACATTAGCCGGGAAGAACTTTACCACTTTCAAACCCAGCTTCATGGCGGCGGTGATCTCCGTGGGGGTGACACAACCGGGGGTAACGGCAATGCCGTTTTCCACGCACCAGGAAACGACCTCCCCATCAAAGCCGGGGGATACGATAAACTTCGCGCCCATGGCAACCGCCAGCTTGCACTGCTCCAGGGTCAAAATGGTTCCCGCGCCCACCAGCATATCCGGGCAGCTTTCGCTCACCGCCTGAATGGCATGGGGAGCGTCGGCAGTGCGGAAGGTGATCTCCATGACATCAATACCGCCGGCTACCATGGCATTTGCGGTGGGAACGGCATCTTTGGCATCATCCAAAACAACAACCGGAACAACACCGGCACGAGCCAGTCTCTCTAAAACAGTCATATCTCTCTCCTTATTGATCACACGCCGGAATAGGCGGCAAAGCCCGCGTCCACAGGCAGCACCACGCCTGTAATGGCAGAAGCGGAACGGTCATCACACAAAAACAGTGTCGCGCCCAAAAGCTCGTCCGCATCCACAAAACGACCTGTAGGTGTGCCCTTCAGGATCTTGGCACTGCGGGCAGTGGGCGTACCGTCCTCGTTAAACAGCAGAGCCTTGTTCTGGGCGGAAACCAGGAAGCCGGGAGCGATGGCGTTGCAGCGGATTCCTGTGCCGGCAAAGTGGGTAGCGAGCCACTGGGTGAAGTTGGAAATGCCTGCCTTGGCCGCGGAATAGGCGGGGATCTTGGTCAGAGGGGTATAGGCATTCATGGAGGAAATGTTCAGGATGCAGCCACCCTTCTTTGCCACCATATCCTTGGCAAACGCCTGGGTGGGAAGCAGTGTTCCCTGGAAGTTCAGCTTGAATACGAAGTCAACACCGGAAGCCTCCAGATCAAAGAAGGACTTGCCGCCCTCTCTGGCTTCGTGCTGGTACTCATTGTCCGTGGTAGCCCGGGGGTTGTTGCCACCGGCACCGTTGACCAGAATATCACAGGGACCAAGATCCGCAAGAACCGCCTGGTGGACTGCTTCCAGAGCCTCAGGGTCCAAAACATTTGCCTTGTAGCCCTCACAGATGAAGCCCTCGCCACGAAGCTCCTGTGCCAGAGCCTTGACAGCATCCTCATTTAAGTCCAGAGCCGCAACCTTGGCACCGCTCTGGGCAAAGGCACGGGCCATAGCTCCGCAGATCAGACCGCCGGCACCGGTAACGACTACCACTTTACCGCTATAATCAACATTCAGGGGAAGATCAATCATTTTTATTACCTCCAAATTTCATTTCACCTTATTTACCAGCCAGCCTGTCCAGCATATCCCAGACACCCAGCATATACATAATACCCAAAGCCCGGTCATACAGACCATAGCCCGGGCGCACCTTTCCGGGACCTTCGTCCCAGAGATGCCTGCCATGGTCGGGTCGGATATAGCCCTCAAAGCCGCAGTCGTGGTACGCCTTCAGGATCTCCAGAATCCCGGTGTCCCCATCACAGTCCCGGTGGCTGGCTTCGGAGAAGTCCCCATTGGGGAAGTGCTTGACATTGCGGATATGGGCAAAGGCGATGCGGTCGCAATGCTTGCGGACGATCTTTGCCACATCGTTATTGGGATCAGCTCCCAGAGAGCCGGAGCAAAGGGTCAGGCAGTTGCAGGGGTGATCCACCATCCGCAAAAACCGGTCGATGTTTTCCTCATTTACCAGCAGGCGGGGCAGCCCGAAAATATCCCATGGGGGATCGTCCATGTGGATCGCCATTTTGATACCACATTCCTCACAGGTGGGCATAATGGCTTCCAGAAAATATTTGAGGTTTGCCCAAAGCAGCTCGTGATCCACATGGGCATAATCCTTGAAAAGCTGATCCAGCTTCGCCATGCGCTCCGGTTCCCAGCCGGGGAAGGACATATTGTACTTCTCGGTAAAATCCAGAATATATTTCGCCATGGCGTTGTAGTCATCCTGAATCATGTTCTTCTCATAGAACAGTGCCGTAGACCCGTCGCCCACCGGGTGGAACAGGGCGGAGCGAGTCCAGTCGAAGATGGGCATGAAGTTATAGCAAATGACCTTCACGCCGAACTTTGCCAGATTGCGGATGGTGATCCTGTAATTTTCAATGTACTGATCTCTGGTGGGCAGACCGATCTTGATGTCATCGTGGACATTGACGGACTCTACCACATCCATGTTAAAGCCGTATTCGTCCAGCTGCTCCTTCACTTCCCGGATCTCGTCCTCCTCCCAAACCTCACCGGGCATCTTATGGTGCAATGCCCAGACGATGCCGGTAACACCGGGGATCTGCTTGATGTCACTGAGGCTTATTTTGTCGTTTCCCTTTCCGTACCAACGGAAGCCCATTTGCATTGGCATAATAAATCCTCCTATGTTAATTCTCAGATATTAAAGACCAAAGTACCGTTTCGCGTTATTGGCGCAAATGTCCTCAATAAGAGAACCCAGATATTCCAAATCATTGGGGTATTCCCCATTTTCC
>JAZNYB010000266.1:0-11522 GCA_045594185.1 Faecousia sp.
GCTGACCGGCAAAGCTGTGGTCATGGAGAACGATGCTGTCAAAGTCGGCGTAGTGAAGCTCCGCGCCCTCTTTTTTTGCCTTGGCTTCGTAGACCGCTTCCACATTGGGAGTGTTCCGGTAAACTGCCACATGGCAGCCCTTTTTCACGATACCTGCCTTGGCAGCGGCAATTTCTTCTATGGTATGCCCCAGAACGTCGGTATGTTCCAGCCCTAAATTGCACAAAACGGCGACTTCAGGAGGGTCGATCACATTGGTGGAGTCCAATTCGCCCCCCAGACCCACTTCCAGACACACAATGTCGCACTTCTCCCGGGCAAAATACTCCATGGCAATGGCAGTGACCAACTCAAATTCTGTGGGACGGTCGGTCATGGCATCGGCGTGAGGGCGCACAAACTCCGTGATTTCAGCCAGAAGCTGGTCGGGAATGTCCTGCCCGTCCACGCTCATGCGCTCGTTGAAACGGAAGATGAAGGGGGAGGTGTAAAGCCCGGTACGGTAGCCTGCTTTCCGCAAAATGGAGGCAGTCATGGAGGCGGTAGAGCCTTTGCCGTTGGTTCCGGCAATGTGGACAAACTTCAATTTCTTTTCCGGGTTGCCCATGCGAGCCAAAAGCTCCTGGGTGCGGCTCAGACCGGGGACAGAGCCCTTCCAGCAAATGGAGTGGATATAAGTCAGTGCTTGTTCGTAATTCATGGGAATACTTCCTTTTTATTGAAGTTTTGCGGCACGGAACACGCCGCTTTTTTGCAGAAGATAGATAATCAGAACATCCAAAACAAAGGTCACGGCGAACTGGATGCCCCGGCTGCTTAAAAAGCCCAGCCAGGAGATCCAAAGAGAATCGCCCTTGCCGTAGACCAGAGCCAAAGTAAAGCTCTGCCAGAGGATAGAGCCAAGGATGACCGGGGGAAGAAACGCCGCCGACAGCTTGGAGATGCTGGGCTTTGCTTTCAGCCAGGGGCCAAAGAAGCCGCCTGCAAGACCATAGAGAATAGGGGGCAGGCAAAAAATGGGATTATAGCCGTAGGGAGAAAACAGGCAACCAATAAAATCAGAAGAGAAGCCCACCAGCGCGCCGGCTACCGGGCCATAGAACATACCGGCAAGAAAAACCGGCACTGCCTCAATGGAAAAGCGGGTAAAGTCGTTGGGCATGGGAATGACGAACCGTGCCAGCACCACGGAGAGGGCGCATAGCATGGCGCAAACCGTGAGCTTTTTGGTCATGGCTCTGCCGGTCTGGGGGGATTTGTTTCCGGACATAAAAAAGTCCTCCTTAAAAATAATGGAGGAGGTTAGGGTGGATATTCGGTTTCCAGCTATCATGCCCCCAGAGATGTTGCAAGCAACATGGTTGGACACAGTGGAAAGGCAGCTTCCCATCGGTCGGGCATCCGGCTCAGGCGGTTGCGGGATCACATCGCGGGGCAACTGCCCCTTCGCCCGTTGGCAACCTCCCATCCGAACGGTACTTAACGCGCGATCTCCTACTCCCTGCGACGCTGGACAGGTCTATTCTACCAGCATTTCAGAAAAAAGCAATGGTTTTTTGCGGATTCGACAAATTTATTTTCAGACCACAGACAAGGATCCGTGCCGCAAGCCTGTTTCCTGCCATGGGTTAGCGCAGGGAAAGGCTTTGCGGTATCCTGTGTATGTAATACAAACAGAAGATCCCCGAATCGTAGTCCCTTTGTTGTCTCACCCCCATTTTCCACGAATCGTGGTACGATTCATCATTGTCATTTTCTTTTTCATTCTCATTCTCTTTGTCATTCTCATTCTCTTTCTCATTCTCTTTGTCTTTGTCATTCTCTTTGTCATTGTCATTCTCTTTTTCTTTGTCATTTTGGTTGGTATCCTGACGGAATTTACTGCTGTTGGGATGATGGGTTTCAGAATGTAAATTCCGATTTAACGGGTAGTTTGCCGATAACGGATTGTAGGGGACGGATATATCCGGCCCGGCGGCAAAACCTGTAAGATTGCACCATTTAGGGCGAATCCGTACAAACTTTCGGTGCCCAACGGGTTGGATATATCCGGCACCTACAGGGTGCATCCGCTTGACAAACCAAAATTTACCATTCTCCGCAATTGTCCGGTATCCTCCGTTTGTTTTTGGTATCCACTCCCGGAATCGCGCATATACTGTCCTATGAAAGCTCCAAAACGCCAACAGTTTCCAAGGATACAGGTTGCCCGCCGGGGAAAACTCATCCCGAGGTGATAGAAGTGGGAAAAAGAAGCTGGTTTTCCGCAATGCTTTTGGCGGGGTATCTTTTGGGAGTTTCCCGGGGCTATGTGGCGGTATGGAAGGATGAAGACCCTGAGCCGTATTTGGTAACAAAAATGCCGGTGGCGCTGCTGCCTTTGGAGGATGTGAAGCGATTGGAAAAAGGCATCCCCATTCCCGATGATTATACCCTGACCCAGGCTCTGGAGGACTATTGTTCGTGATTATGACAAAATTCCCTCTTGATTTTTTCGTGAAAATCGGTTAAAATCATGGCACAAGAAACCCCCGAATGACCACAGGGGGTCGAAGGGAGTTTTGTTTACCATGGAAGAATACGGCTCTGATTTTATCACCATCACCGATGAGGATGGTGTGGAATACGAACTGGAGATCCTTTCCCAGTTGGAATATCAGGGAAAGACCTATTTGGCGGTAGTCCCCGCGGTGTCAGCCGATGAGGAGGACGAGGAAGGGGAGCTGGAGGTGAGCCTGCTGCGCTCCGACGAGGAGGACGGCGAGCCTATCCTCTGCGCCATTACAGACGAAAAAGAGCTGGAAGCTGTTTATGAGCTTATGATGCAGCAGCTTTATGAGGAGGACGAGGAGGAAGAATAGCCCTCCCTTTACCCGGTTGATTTCCTGCTTGGCCCGTGATGTTGCCCGTTTAGACCCACATCTTTTTATAGGGATGCCCGACTTCTTTGTAGGATTGCAGACCTCCCGCCCACGCTTTGACGATGGGTGGATGTTGGGAGCAGCGAATACCGAGAGCGGCAACCCACCTGCCGTTTCGTGCAGGTTATAATCGGCGCACACGACCAAAGCGGGAATTTATAAAAGAGACTGTCACCGAAAAATGGGTGGCAGTCTCTTTTTTAGAAGGTCTTTAACCACTTCGCGATCTTTGCCGCCGTGCGGTACAGCGTTCCTTCCAGCTCCCCTCTGGCGTTTTCCAGCTCCTTGCGGATAGGGATTCCCTGCGGGCAGTGCTTCTCGCATTTTCCACAGCCCACGCAGTTGGAAGCGGCAGTGGAATCCTTCCGCAGGGCAGTACACATGAAGTATTCCTTCAGACCTGTGAATTTTCCGTCGGTATGCAATCGGTTATAGGCGGCAAAGGTGCCGGGAATATCCACATTTTTGGGGCATGGCATACAGTAGCCGCAGCCGGTGCAGCCCACCTTCATTTTCTCGTTGATCGCCTTTGCCACCGAAGCCAGCATATCCCGCTCCGATTGTCCCAACATTCCGGGGCAGCTTTTGTCCGCCGTTTCCACATTCTCCCGCAGCACCTCCATGGTCTTCATTCCGGAAAGAACACAGGTCACTTCCTCCTGATCCCACAGCCAGCGCAATGCCCATGCTGCCGGCGTTCCCGGGTTCGTGCATTGGGAGAAAAGCCGCTTTGCTTCGTCGGGAAGCAGGGTCACCAGCCGACCGCCCCGCAAGGGTTCCATAATAAACACAGGCAGTCCTTTTTCGTGGGCATAGTGCAATCCGGTGCGCCCCGCCTGGGTATGCTCGTCCATGTAGTTATACTGAATTTGACAGAAGTCCCAGGGGTAAGCATCCACCAGAGAGCAAAACATCCGGGAATTGCCGTGGTAGGAAAAGCCCACCTGCCGGATGGCACCAATGCGCATTTTTTCCTCCAGCCAGCTTTCAATACCCATGTCCTTTAGCCGCTGCCATGTTTGGGTGTCATTGAGCATATGCATGAGGTAAAAGTCGATGTGGTCTGTTCGCAGCCGTTTGAGCTGTTCCGCAAAGATCTTTTCCAGCGTGTCCATACTCTTGATGAGGTAATAGGGCAGCTTTGTGGCAATGTACACCTTGTCCCGCAGTCCGGCTTCCTCTAAAACCGTTCCCAGAGCGGCTTCGCTTCCGGGGTAGATATAGGCGGTGTCAAAATAGTTGATCCCTTGATCTATGGCTTCCAAAATCAGCTTCCGGGCATCTTCCAAATGGATCTTTCCCATGGTCTGGGGAAAGCGCATACAGCCGTAGCCTAAAACGGATATGGGGTTGCCGTATTTGTCCTTTCGGTATTGCATGGGTTTTACCTTCCTTCGGGATAGATTTGCTTATTCTTCGGGGCGCTCCAGTTCCTTTACCACAGTCCATCCCGCAGCCTGAACAGCAGCGGCGGTCTGGGTATACAGCTCGTCAGAACCCATCAAGCACAGAGCCCTGTTGCCTTTTTTTGCGACCAAGGCTTTGTCGGGCAGTACGCAGATGAACTTATCCCAGTATACATTCTCCGCAAAATCAGCAGCGATCGCCCGCTCGTCGGTGCCTTCCTCCAAAGTGGCCATGTAAATGCCGTAGGGCACATGGTGAAAAAAATGCTGGCATAGTATTGCGTTGGCAATGCCCTCATAGGAGGACAGCCCCATATAGGAAGCAAAGAGCTCGTCCTTAGGTACATTTGATACATAAAAGCTGTCAAGATCCTCAAAGCCGGTGCCGTTCATGATCTCCTCCATGGCAGCCAGAGCATCGGCATCCACCTCATTTGTCACCTGAACCCGGGGGACATAGACAGGGACACCAGCCATCATGCGCTGGAAGAAAGTGTCCATAATATTGTAGCCATCAATAAACTCCGGAGGAATGGTGCCGGAGTATCCAACTATGGCTTCGGTGCCATCGGCAAACTCGATATACATGGAAGCGGAAGCCTCGCCATCGCCGTAGTTGTCCTGACCGTTCAGGGCAATAAGGCCGGTGTTGTTCAGAGCATCGGTAATGTTGTGCATGAGAGCGGCATCCATATCGGCGATCTTCTGATCTTCGCCCTCATACTGCACATGGACGGTGCCGTCACCATTGTCGGTAACCATGATATAATTGATGTCCTCAAAAGTCTCGCCCATGTTCAGAGAGAAGTAGGTCACAGGGTTCTCCACAGTAATGGAGGGCAAAGTTTCATTAACAGCGGGCTCGGTGGGAGCATCGGTGGGAGTCTCAGTGGGGGTGTCGGTGGGTTCCTCGGTGGGGTCGGGGGTGTTGGAGCAGGCAGCCAGAGAGAATACCAGCACCATAGCCAGCGCCAGAGATAAGATACGGTGGATCGTTTTCATTGTTATCTCTCCCTTCAAATTGCTTAAAACAGGCAAAATCCGGCCCATTGCTTTTGGCAGCAGGCCGGATCTTTTTTGTGAATTTACCGGCCTTTAGAAATTACACGCCGGGGTTGTTCAGTTCCTTGACCACAGTCCAGCCGGCAGCCTGAATAGCGGCGGCAGTCTGGGTGTACAACTCGTTAGCACCAACGAAGCATAGGACTCTGTTGTCCTTCTGGGCGATCATAGCGTTGGTGGGGTTGGCGCAGACAAACTTCCGCCAGTTCAGGCTGGCCTCGAAGTCAGCAGCAACAGCATTGGCATCGGTGCCATCTTCCAGAGTAACCATGTTGATACTGTAAGGAGTGGTATTGATCATAGCTTTGCCGATGGTAGCGTTGGCAACACCCTCATAGGAGGACAGGTCCATAGTAAATGCAAAGTTCTCGTCCTTGGGAACATCCATAATGGCATAATCGTTCAGATTTTCAATACCGGTGTTGTTCATGATCTCCAGCAGAATGGCAGCGGCATCAGAGTCCACACCATCCCAAACCTGAACCTGGGGAACATAGACGGGAACATCAGCCATGGCAGTCTGGAAGAAGGCATCCATGGTGCTGTAGCCATCGGCAAACTCCTGGGGGATAGAGCCGGAGTAGCCCACAGTAGCTACGGTGCCGTCAGCGAACTCAATATACATAGAGCCGGAGGCTTCGCCCTCGCCCCAGTTGTCCTGACCGTGCAGGGCGACCAGACCGGTGGTGTTCAAAGTGGCGGTGATGTCATTCATAAGAGCGGCATCCAGATCGGCAACCTTCTTTTCCCCGCCTGCATAATCTACATGGACAGTGCCGTCACCGTTGTCGGAGACCATGATATAATTGAGGCTGTCAAAAGTCTCGCCCATAGACAGAGAGAAGTAGGTTACAAGATTATCAGCGGTGGCAGGAGCCTCGGTGGGAGCCTCAGTAGGTGTCTCAGTAGGAGCTTCAGTAGGGGTTTCGGTAGGAGCCTCGGTGGGTTCGGTGTTGCCGCAGGCAGCCAGAGAGAATACCAGCATCATAGCCAGCACCAGGGACAAAATACGACGGGTCATTTCATTCTTCATAGTTTCAAGTTTCTCCATTCAAGTTATTTGAGATTGTGTAATCAGCAGGAAGTGCCTGCGGATTTTCAGAAACAGGGACTTTCAAGTGTCACCGTATATCCAAGACGGAATTTCCCCCGGTTGGTTGCGGGAAATGAAAAATATTTTCTTACTTATTCACTATTCACTATTATCTGTTACTTTTACTCATACCAGTCTGCTTCCGGCTTTAATGGAATCGTCCAGCATGAGAAGCTGCAGCTTGTCTCCCCGCTCGGCGGACAGAAGCATTCCGCAGCTAAGCTGACCCATCATCTTCCGGGGAGCAAGGTTGGTCACAGCCACCAAAGTCTTGCCCAGAAGCTCCTCCGGCTGATAATACTTCGCGATACCGGAAAGGATTTGACGGGGAGTGCCGGTGCCATCGTCCAAAGTAAACTTCAGGAGCTTCTCGCTCTTTTTCACCTTTTCGCAGGCAAGCACCTTTACTACGGTCATTTCCACCTTGCAGAAATCGTCAAAGGCGATCTCCGGCAGGGGCTCGGGCAGGGGGTCTTCCTCGGGCTGCGCCTTGGGAGCGGTCAGTTCCTCCAGTGCCTTGATCTCGGATTCCATATCGATCCGGGGGAACAGAGCGGCGCCGCCAACCACCTGAACATCACAGGGAAGGCTGCCCCATACATTTAAGGTATCCCAATCGCTCACCCCGCCGCCCAGACGAACCATGATCTCATCCGCAGTGGTGGGCATGAAGGGTCTGAGCAAACCGGCGCAAATGCGGACGGATTCCAAAAGGTTGTAAAGAACTCTTGCCAGACGAGGCTTTTTGCTTTCGTCCTTTGCCAGCTTCCAGGGCTCGTTCTCGTCGATATACTTATTCGCTCTGCCAATGACCTTAAATACTTCGCCCAGACCGTTCTGGAAGGCGAATTTTTCCATCTGCTCCTCATAGCGATCCCGCAGACCGGCGCACAAAGCAAGCAGCTCGGTGTCCTTTTCGGCATCTTCCTCCTGCTCCCGGGGCAGCTTGCCGCCAAAATACTTCTGCGCCATGGCAACGGTGCGGGACACCAGATTGCCCAGATCGTTGGCAAGGTCGGTGTTGATGCAGGAGACCAGACCTTCGTTGGAGAAGTTTCCGTCAGAGCCGAAGGGGAAGCTGCGCAGCAGGAAGAAGCGCAGAGCATCCGTGCCATATCTTTCGGAGAGCAGATAGGGGTCAACCACATTGCCCTTGGACTTGGACATCTTGTCGCCGTCCAGAAGCAGCCAGCCGTGACCAAAGACCTTTTTGGGCAGCGGCATTTCCATACTCATAAGCATGGCGGGCCAGATGATGGAATGGAAGCGGACGATCTCCTTGCCTACGAAATGCACATCGGCGGGCCAGTATTTCTCATATACATCCGGGCGGTCATTCATAAAGCCCAGCACGGAAACATAGTTAAACAGGGCATCCACCCAAACATAGACCACATGACCGGGATCAAAGTCCACAGGCACGCCCCAGGTAAAGGAGGTGCGGGACACGCAAAGATCCTCCAGACCGGGATCGATAAAGTTGTTGACCATTTCGTTGACCCGGCTGCGGGGCTCTAAGAAGTCCGTATTGACCAGAAGGTCACGGACACGGTCAGCGTACTTGGAAAGGCGGAAGAAATAGGCTTCCTCCTGAGCGGGCTGGACTTCTCTGCCGCAGTCGGGGCACTTGCCGTCCTTGAGCTGGCTGGCAGTCCAGAAGGATTCGCAGGGGGTGCAGTACATTCCCTCGTAGGCACCCTTGTAAATGTCGCCCTTTTCGTACATCCTCTTAAAGACCTTCTGCACAGTCTCCACATGGTAACCGTCCGTGGTGCGAACCAGATGGTCATAGCTGATGTTCATGAGCTTCCACAGATCCTTGACACCCTTTTCGCCCTCTACGATGGTATCCACGAACTGCTGGGGGGTGACACCGGCATCCTTTGCCTTGTTTTCGATCTTCTGACCATGCTCGTCTGTTCCTGTGAGGAAGAACACATCGCAGCCCTTCATCCGCTTGTACCGTGCCATGGTGTCTGTGGCTACGGTGCAGTAGGCATGACCGATATGGAGCTTGTCCGAGGGGTAGTAAATGGGGGTGGTAATGTAGAACTTCTCTCTGCATTTCCGGCACATAAAAATTCCTCCCAAAGGGCTCCGCGCGCAAAAAGCAACAGAACCGCATAATAATTCATAATACCAGATACTATCATTTTTTCGGGGTTTTGTCAACTGCGCCGCCCCCGCAAAAAGGAATGGAGTCCAAAGAAAGATGGGGCAAAATTTACACGGAAAGCGGGAAAAGACATCCTTTGACCTATTGTCTTTTTCAGCTTTATCCCGTATAATACAAAAATAGGGGGACTTTGGAAATCAGAGGAAGCCCCGGAAAGAAAGTTCACGATTAAGGATGCTATTGCTATGGCAAAAAGAAAAAAGCTCTCCACCATATCCCTGCTTCATTATTGGAAGCTGGTGTTCCGCTCGGCATTGTTTTTGGGCGCGGTCATTTTATATATCGTCACCCGGGTGCGGGGGGGCGTCACCATGCTGGACGAGCTGGGAGAGCATCGCTCCTGGCTGTTGTCTCTGATCTGGCTGGTCTTCGTGGTGGAAATGATCCTGCGTTTCTTCCCCTCCCGGCTGGAAAGCATGGGCTGTCAAAAGCAGTTTGTGAGAAACTATAAGCCCGCCCCGGGAACGCCCCATCAGCCCAAGGGTGCGATCATGCTGATCGTTTTGTTCTGGCTGCTCCTCAACGGCATTTTTGGAATACTATATTATATAAATATTCTCGATGCCGGGATCATGCTGCTGATCGCTTTGGCGTACTCCGTATGCGATATGATCTGCATCCTGTTTTTCTGCCCCTTCCAGACCTGGTTTATGAAAAACAAGTGCTGCGGAAGCTGCCGCATTTATAACTGGGACTATGCCATGATGTTTACGCCTTTGGTGTTCGTTCCCGATGGTTACGCCCGCAGTCTGGTGCTGATCTCTCTGGCACTTTTGGCAGTGTGGGAATATCTGGCGCACCGGCATCCGGAGCGGTTCTGCGAAGCCAGCAATCAGGCTCTTTCCTGCGCCAACTGCCCGGAAAAGCTGTGCCATCATAAAAAACAGCTCCGCGGCTTCCTGCAGAAAAACAAAGAGCTGCTGCGCCTGCGGGGGAGCTTCATTGAACGGAAAAAATAAGCCAAAGCAGTTGACAACACTTTCCCACTGTGATAATATCCAGACAACCGCATAGAAAATCCATCTTCGGGGAGCCGGACGGAATCCGGCTGAGATTGGGCATACTGTAGCGAGCCCTAACCCGCAGAACCTGATACGGGTCATACCGGCGTAGGGAAAGATGCATGAAGCCACCTTCGTAACCGCATTGCATCCTGACGGGTTGACAATGCGGAATTTTTATTGGAGGTATCTTTATGAACCATGCAGCGAAAAACCATCTGCGTATCCGTGCCTTGTGCGAGGGGGCTGTTTTTGTAGCCATCGCCCAGGCGTTGAGCTACTTAAAGCTCTACCAGCTTCCCAACGGCGGCTCCGTCACCCTTGCCATGCTGCCTGTTTTGGTCTATGCCCTGCGCTGGGGACTGGGAAAGGGTCTGGTCAGTGCCTTCGCCTTTGGGCTTTTGCAGCTCATTTTTGACAGTGCTTACGCCTGGGGCTGGCAGTCCATGCTTCTGGACTATCTGGTTGCCTTTACTCCCTTAGGGTTGGCGGGCTTGTTCCGGGGGAAAGCCTGGGGCATCTTCCCGGGAACGCTTTTGGGCTGTGCCGCGAGATTTGTTGTCCACTATATCAGCGGTGTGACCATTTATCGTATCAATGTCCCCACGGAAATTCTGGGCTTCGGCACTTTCAGCGATGCCAATGTGTACTCTCTGGTGTATAACAGTGTGTATGTTTTCCCCAGCATGGTACTGGTGCTGGTGGTGGCGGGAATTTTGTTTGTGCCCCTGAAAAGGTATTTTGCCGGAGATGACCTGAAAATCGGAAAGGAAAAGGGCTGAGTGGGGTTATTTCCCGGAAAAAACGGAAAAAATAAGGGAGCGGCACTTGACAAAGCGGATTTGTCGTGATACAATCTTGTGGCTTGATGGTTCACGGCTTGCGGGTGTAGTTCAATGGCAGAACACCAGCCTTCCAAGCTGGATACGTGGGTTCGATTCCCATCACCCGCTCCATATGCGCCAGTAGCTCATCTGGATAGAGCAACTGCCTTCTAAGCAGTAGGTAGGGGGTTCGAGTCCCTCCTGGCGTACCAGGACCCCATGCCAGAAAAAAGAATATGGTGGATGTGGCCTAGTTGGTTAAGGCGTCAGATTGTGGCTCTGAAGATCGAGGGTTCGAGTCCCTTCATCCACCCCATTTCTTTTTTTGCCCTCGTTTCGGCGGTGTCAACATTGGGATGTCGCCAAGTGGTAAGGCACCAGACTTTGACTCTGGCATTCGCAGGTTCGAGCCCTGCCATCCCAGCCATGACCCGCTAGCTCAGTTGGCAGAGCAATTGCCTTTTAAGCAATGGGTCTGGAGTTCGAATCTCCAGCGGGTCACCACCTTATTTGTAACACCCCTTTTGGGGTGTTTTTGTTTTTAAGTTTGATGAGCAGTTCTCGGGAGATTCGAACAATCAAATGCAACAGTCGGGTGGACTGTTGCTCGCCGGCGGCTAGACGACGGCGACACCATACATTTGCGCAAGGCGCAAATGAACCGGAGCTCCAGCGGGTCACCAGAAACGCCCTTGCGGGATCAGATAAGAGATAATAGTGAATAGAGAATAGTGAATAGACTTATGCCGCGGTTCGAGGCGTTTGAAGTATTATTCTTTATTCTCTATTATTTTTTATCTATTATCTAAAGAAGGAACCTACAGCATGGCTCAAAACAGGATTCTTTTGGAGAAGTCCCCCCACACACCTCGCATGGGGTGTGTTTTTCTTTGGAGGGACGGTGGAGCATTGTCTGCCCTCGTTCCGGGCCCTTTGCCGGAAAAATTGGAAATCTTTTGTAAACATCCTGTTTTTTTCAAAACTCCCCCTTGAAAGTCCGGAATATTTGGGCTATAATAGCAAGGTCTATGCGAATCTC
>JAZNYB010000267.1:0-19410 GCA_045594185.1 Faecousia sp.
TGGAAAGCACAGGAGAAGGGGAGAAGCTGCCCCAGATCGTTGTTATCATTGACGAACTTGCTGACTTGATGATGGTGGCTGCAAAAGAGGTGGAGGACTCCATTGTTCGCATTGCGCAGATGGGTCGTGCTTCCGGTATCCATCTGGTTATCGCCACCCAGCGCCCCTCTGCCAAGGTCATCACCGGCATTATGAAAGCCAATATCCCCAGCCGGATCGCTTTTGCTGTGGCTTCCGCCATGGAATCCCGGATCATTCTGGATACACAGGGTGCGGAAAAGCTGGTTGGTAAAGGTGATATGCTCTATGCTCCCTTGGGGAAAGGTAAGCCGAAGCGTGTGCAGGGCTGTTTCGTCTCCGATGCCGAAGTGGAAGCAATCGCAACCTATGTAAAAGAACGCTCCAGTGCGGACTACAGTCAGGAGCTTATGGACGAAATCGAGCGAAATGGCGAACAAGATGGAAAGCCCGGCAAGAATCCGGAGCCCAGAGCGGAAGAACCGGATGATGAGCCCATGGGAGATGAGATGCTCCCTGCTGCGGTTGAGGTTTTTCTGGAAACCGGTCTGGCCTCCGTGTCCATGCTCCAGCGCAGATTAAAGCTGGGTTACGCAAGGGCTGCCCGTATTGTGGATGAAATGGAAGAAAAGGGTATCGTTGGACCCTTTGCCGGCTCTAAGCCCAGAGCGATCCTCATTACCAAGGAGCAGTGGCAAGCCATGCAGGGTGGTTCATCTGAAACCCCTAACGATCAGTTGGCTTTTGAGGACGACTCCATTCCTGACCTGATCCCGTGATATAAAACCATGGCAGTTTCTCTGCAAAAAACAGGGAAGCTGCCATACGGGCATTTTTAGTCCAATAAAGAGGAGGGACTGCATTGAACCGGAATCGAGTTTCCCTGACTGAGGGTTCGATTTGGAAAAGTATGCTGCTGTTTACTCTGCCTATATTTATGGGAAATGTATTTCAGCAGCTTTATAATACTGTTGATGCCTGGGTGGTGGGGCAGTTTCTTGGCACGACCTCTCTGGCGGCTGTGACCTCAACCGGAAGCCTGATCTTCATGCTCATTGGTTTCTTTGGGGGGACTGCTACCGGTGCAGGAGTGGTTATTTCCCGGCATTATGGCGCAAAAGACTATCCTGCGCTGAAAAAGGCAGTGCATACCAATCTTGCCTTTGCCCTTGTTGCGGGAATTTTGATGACTGTGATCGGCATAGTGTTTGCGCCTCAGATTCTCCACGCAATGGGTACACCGCCGGATGTTCTGGAACATTCCGTGCCATACATACGCTTCTATTTTGCAGGCAGTATTTTTATTGTTTCGTATAATATCTGCATGGGTATTCTTAGGGCGGTAGGCGACAGCAAAAGCCCCCTGATCTATTTGGGGATTTCCTCTGTGATCAATGTTGCTCTGGATCTGCTTTTCGTAGGTATTTTCCATTGGGGCGTGTGGTCCGCTGCCTTTGCAACCACCATTTCTCAGGCAGTAAGCACCGTTTTGTGTTTGATTCGTCTTATTCGCCGGGATACGGTCTACCGGGTGTCACTTCGGGAGATCGGTTTTGATTGGGAAACGCTGCTGGATATATTCCGACTGGGTCTGCCCTCCGGTGTGCAGAATTGCATGATTGCCTTTGCCAATGTGGTAGTGCAGTCCAATATCAATGTTTTTGGCGATGCGGCTATGGCAGGCTGTGGCTCCTACGCCAAGGTTGAAGGCTTCGCGTTCCTTCCTATTACCTGCTTCTCCATGGCACTGTCCACCTTTGTTGGGCAGAATCTCGGCGCGAAGCAGTATGACCGGGTAAAGAAGGGTGTAAAATTCGGTATCCTTTGCTCTATGCTGATTGCGGAAACTGTGGGTGTGCTGATCTTCTTCTTTGGTGGTCAGTTCGTCTCCTTCTTTGATTCCAACCCGGAGGTCGTGGCGTTTGGCGCGAGACAGGCAAGGGTAGAGGCTCTTACATACTTCCTGCTGGCATTTTCCCACTGCATTGCCGGTGTTATGCGGGGAGCGGGTAAGGCGATCGTCCCCATGATCACCATGCTTATTGCCTGGTGTGCCATTCGTGTGGCATATATTACATTGATGATCAAGCAATTTCCTCAAATCGAAGTGGTGTTTACGGCGTATCCTCTCACCTGGTTCATCAGCTCTGTGATCTTCCTGATCTATTTTCTGAAAGCCGATTGGATTCACGGACTGGATCATATTGAGGAGCGCACTGTAAACTCTCCAAGTAAGAATGGTTCTGTTTGATCTAAAAGAAAAGCTGAATCTGTGCACCGCCGTAAAACAATGAATATTCAAACAAACTTCGGAGGGAAAGATAATGAGTTTAAATCGCGTTATGCCACCGGCTGCACCCCGTGAGGTTCTGAAAGCACAAATGGTATGCTACACGACCGGAGTTTTTGCTCCGAAACTGGAAGCTGCCGGATTTAGAAGCTATAGAGGGGAGAATCTTAGTTGGTATCGCCTCGTCAATGGCGAGCTGTTGCAGACTGTGTATTTTTACTCCCCTTTTAATTTTCCTATGTTGGTTGAACTGGGCTATGGCATGCACCCTTTGTATCTCCCTGCGCCCATGCCACAGAAAATTCATATTTCAAGCTACTTTAATTCCGAAATCATGTGGTGGCTTCGGGGTGGAACGCTCGGAGGCAAACGCTTATATAAGGATACCTGTATCAACTGCTTGGCTACCCCGGAGATGGGTGCGGAATTGTTGACTGAGCGGATATTTCCGATTTTTGAGGAAAATCAAACGATAGATGCGGCATACGAATACTTCAAAAACCTCTATCTGGGAATGCCTCCCGGTTGGACTTCAGAATCTTTTATGGATCAAGTAATTTACCGAGGTGATGCAGATATGTATGATTGGTGTTTACAGCATTTCCGAGGATGGTATGATTTAATAAGTGGCTATAAGTTCAAAACCAAAGAGGACGAACAGCGCCTGAAACGATTCAAACCCAAAATTGATGCTTTGGAAACAGGAAATCGGGATGCGTGTATCGAAGCGCTGGAGATGCAGAAGAAGAAATTCATAAAAAAGCTGGAAAGAGAATTGGGGATACGAGTTTAGTTCTGTTTTGAACGCAGTGTATTTCATATATTTCCAAGTTCCTGCCGCGGGATCGATTCTTGCGGCGGGCTCTTTTTATGTCACAGTCATACAGGGGGGACGAGCCGCATAAGTTATCCATGGGGGTGAGCCAATGAATTGTTGCCGGAAAGAGCTTCTGGAGCTTTTGCCGCCATGGATGCGTGCGGCGTTGGGAGATACCATCCGGGACAAGCCTGTATCCGAAATCCGCCTGCGTTTAGGAAATCCACCTCAGCTTGTGGGTTGGAGTGCGGAGTGGTATCCCAGCACAAAATGTGTATCCGGCAGTGATATTACATTCGTTGTAAACACCGCCAGCCATTTTTCCGCCTATGCAGCTCAGTCCGTTGCCGCCGGTTACCTGACAGCACCGGGCGGGCATCGCATTGGTTTGAGTGGGGAGTGGGTCATTCAAAATGGAAGCCTCGCCGGAATGAAGCATATCAAATCATTGTGTATTCGCATTGCCAGAGATATTCCCGGCGTTGCGAGATCTGCGGTATATGTGCTGGATAAGGGCTCTGTTCTCATCCTTGGCCCACCGGGTGCCGGTAAAACTACCTTCCTGCGGGATCTGGTGAGGGTCGTTTCGGATACCAGACAGGAACAAGTCACCGTCATAGACGAAAGGGAGGAATTGTTTCCCTCGTATTACGGCGGTTATCACTTCCGAACAGGGACAAGAACGGATATTTTTACCGGTGTCCCCAAGGAAGCGGGGATTGAAATGGCTGTCAGGGTAATGAAACCCGCATGGATTGCCGTGGACGAGATCACCGCAACAGGGGACTGCGTTACCATGGAACGCTCAGCCCGCTCCGGGGTACAATTTCTCGCAACTGCCCATGGAAAAGATTTGCGGGATATGCATTTGCGCCCGGTCTACCGGCGGCTGTTGGACAGTGAGATATTTTCAACGGCGATCATCCTGCGGGGAAATGGCAATTACACAGTGGAGGAGTTGACAAAGGAATGCTGAAAGGAATTGGAGCCGTATTGATCGTTTGTGCCTGTAGTGCCTGTGGATTTTCCATGGCGGGCAGTTATAAGCATTTGGAAAGCTGTCTGCGGGAGCTGCTAAGTGCCCTGGAAATTATGCACTGCCAGATGGAATATCGTCTGACACCCTTGCCGGAGCTTTGCGGGATTTTAAGCTCTGCCTGCCGGGGAGCGGTGGGAAGTGTATTCGGAACTCTTGGCAATACCCTAAATGATCCGGATGCGGGAGATGTGGCTGAATGTATGGTTGATGCTTTGAATCAACACCCCGGACTGCCTGCCCCGTGCGGAAAAAGCTTGCGACGGTTAGGACGAACACTGGGACAAACCGACTTGGAACCTCAGCTTCAGGGAATCAGGCTGGAACAGGATATCCTGCGGGAGGAACTGGAACGGGTGGTCAGAGAACAGCCCGGACGAATCAAAAGCTATCGTGCTTTGGGCATATGCTGCGGAGCGGCTCTTGCCATCCTTCTTTTGTGATTGCCTATGGAAGTAGATCTTATTTTCAAAATAGCCGCCGTTGGTATCATCGTCACCATACTGAATCAGGTTTTGGTTCGCTCCGGTAGAGATGAGCAGGCTACCATGACCACACTTGCGGGTCTGGTCGTGGTTTTAATGATCCTTTCCCAGCGGATCGCGGAGCTGTTCCAGTTGGTAAAAACCTTGTTTCAATTCTGATTATGAATGATTTTCTACGAATCATCGCCCTTGGGATCATGGGGGCGGTATTGACTGTTTTGTTGGGAAAGCAAACCAAGGAAATGGGGACAGTCCTGTCCATTGCCTGTTGTGCAGTTGTTTTTCTCCTGTCCTTCGCCTTTTTGGAGCCGGTGGTCGATTTTTTGGTAAAGCTAAGGCTGCTGGGTGGATTAAACAAGGAGTATACAAAAATCCTGTTTAAGTCTGCCGGGATGTGCTTTATTTTGGAGTTTGCCTGCGGCGTATGCGAAGACGCGGGACAGGCCGCTTTAGGGAAAACGGTTCGTATCTGCGGCAATGCCGCTCTTGTATACATAGCTTTGCCGTTGCTGGAAGCGGTAGTGGATTTGCTGACAGGATTATTGGGAGGTTAACCGTGGGAAGGTGCATGATTTTATTCCTGTTGGTTGCGGTTCTGATTTTACCGGTAACCGCTATTTCCGGTGAAGCTCCTGCGCTCCCGGAGGAAGCCCAAAATCTCATGCCTGAGGTAAACGAAGACTTTTTAAGCGGCGTATTGGAGATCCTGCAAAATGCACTGAACACAGTTTCTCCCGTGTTTCAGGAAGCGGCAGGTGCTTGTTTGGGGGTGCTGGCAACAACCGTCATTTGTGGCATTTTCCAAACACAAACCATTGGTCAGGGACTTTCCGCTTCCAATCTCCTTGGTGTCGGGGTGATCAGTATGATCCTCCTGCAGTCTGCCCAGACCTTCCTTCGGCTGGGTCTGGAAACAGTAGAAAGAATCAGTACATACGGAGAGCTGCTGCTTCCCGTCATGTCTGCCGCTCTTGTCGCCTCCGGAGGAGCATCCAAGGCATCCGCGCTTTACATGGGAACAGCCTTTTGCGACAGCCTGTTAAACAGACTGTTATCCCAAGGCATAGCGCCCCTGATTTATTTGTTCCTTGCTACAGGAATCGCCTCATGCGCACTGGGCAATGACCTTTTAGGCAGAATGAACGGTTTTTTCAAAAGCTGTATCACTTGGGGAATGAAGACCGTTTTGTATGTCTTTACAGGTTATATGACGATCACCGGCGTTATCAGCGGCACAGCGGACGCAGCCGCTCTCAAGGCTACAAAGCTTACAATATCCGGTATGGTTCCTGTAGTGGGAGGCATTTTGTCTGATGCCTCCGAAGCGATTCTGGTTGGTGCGGGGGCAGTCAGAAGCACTGTAGGAATCGGTGGGATGCTGGCACTTTTCGCGTTGACCGCCGCGCCTTTTTTGCAGGCAGGGGTTCAGTATATTCTTCTGAAGCTGACCGCAGCCTGCTGTGGTGTTTTGGGCACAAAGGAGCACGCTGCTCTTACGGAAAGCTTTGCGCAGGCAATGGGAATGATCATGGGAATGATCGGGACTTGCTGCCTGTTACAGCTTATCAGCGCGGTATGCTTTATGAAGGGGGTAGGGTAATGGCTGACCTGAAAAGCTATGTACTGACTGTGGTCGTGGCTGCCATCCTGGGCGCGGTGATTATGAGCATCGCGCCAACCGGAAAAGGGCAGCAGAAAATGTTAAAAGTGATCTGTGGGTTTTTCCTTCTGTTGGTTGTTTGCGCTCCACTGAAGACAGCGGAGCTTAACCTGGAGGAAGATTTGCTGACTGAAGCACGAAAGGCGGCACAGGCTATGGAAGCAGAAGCAAAAGAACAGGTGGACGAGGAAATGTCAGAGCGCATAAGGCAAAAGGTGGGCGCATATATTGAGGACAAAGCCGCTGAACTTGGAGCTGTAATCACAGCAAAGGTCAGCTTACAGCAAGACTTCACACCTTGGAGCGTGGAGTTGTCCGGCTCCGTGGCTCCGTACACAAAGGCTGCGTTATCCAGGACGATCGCGGAGGAATTGAGTATCCCACAGGAAAGGCAGGTGTGGCTTTCATAATGGAAGGAGGTCGTTGGAAGGAAGCAACAGAAAAATTGAAACAAAAGCTGGGGAAACTGCGTTATCCCATTTTGATCCTGCTTTTGGGCGTTATTTTACTGCTGGTTCCCGGAAAAAATCGCACGGAAGAAGTTGCGAAAACCGTTCCCACTGAAAAGGAAGTGGGGGACAGTGATGCTCTTTCTGTGGAAGAATCCCGGCTCAGCAGCTTGTTAAGCCAGGTCGAAGGGGCGGGTCAGGTGAAGGTGATGCTCAGCCTTTCCTCAGGGAGCGAGACGATCTATCAAACAGACATCAACTCTACCATGATAAGCGGAGATCAAAGCGAAACACACATAGAGGAAACCACCTTGTTATATGATGTGGGCAGCGGTACACAGGCTCCACTGATCCGAAAGCAGTCGGCCCCGGTTTATCAGGGAGCATTAATATTATGTCAGGGTGCGGATGATCCCGCCGTTCGGCTTGCTTTGACCCAGGCTGTTTCCGGGTTGACCGGATTGGGTGCGGACCGCATTACCGTTGTAAAAATGAACTGATTTCAGGAGGTATGTGTTATGAAAAATTGGAAGAAGAATGTGATCATCGCCTCTGTTCTGGTGTTTGTATGCGCCGGAATCTACATGAATTGGAATTATACCGCAAATGAACAGGCAATCGCGCTGGAGGATACATTGAATCATGACAAGCTGCTGGATGACACTATGCTTGTGCTGAATCCAGACAATTCAGCCGCATTGGAAGCCGCCTCCGAGGATTTTGGTTCTTTGGATACCCAAACCACCAGCTATTTTGCCGCTGTTCGCCTGAGTCGTCAGCAATCCAGAGACAGTGCGGTTACGCTTCTTCAGGAGGCGATGGCTTATGGAGAGGAAGCAAGCCTGACCTCATCCACGCAGGAGCTGGAGGAATTGGTAGAAATTGCCTTGTGTGAAGCTCAGATCGAAAGTCTGGTGATTGCCAAGGGATATGCGGATTGCGTTGCTTATATGACCGAGGATGGCATTTCTGTGGCAGTGGCAACTCCTGAAAGCGGTCTTGCGGAAACAGATATTGCGCTCATCTCCGACATCGTCCTCACCCAGTCTGATTATTCTCTGGACGATATTCATATCATAGAGGTCAAGGGCTGAAAGGTCATACCGCAGGCTTTATGTGCTTCCTGTAAATCGGGACAGCAGGCAGAAATGTCGGCTGTCCCGTTTTTTTGAACAGGAATCGAAAATATAGTTGTTTTTTTGAGAAATTGTGGTACAATATATAAAACGGATTCAGGCATACTGTTGCTTTGATTTAAGGAGGAAATAATTATGGCTGACAATAAGCAATACATCACCCAGATGCAGGAAAATGGTGCGGTTCAGATTTCTGAGGAAGTTATCGTCGCAATTGCCACTGTTGCTGTTACAGAAACAGAAGGCGTTGCGGGATTCTATATTCGCCCCGGTGCGGAGCTGGTGGATATGCTGAACAAAAAGGCACGGAGCAAGGGCGGCATCAAGGTCACCATTACCGAGGACGACAGCCTGTATGTAGTATGTAACATTACAGTGAGCTACGGCGCGTCTGTTGTCAATGTTGCCAAGGCGGTGCAGGAGAATGTTGTCACTGCAATCGAGTCCATGACAGGACTGACTGCCGCGGAGGTCAATGTGAATATCTGTGGCATTTCCGTAGAGCAGAAATAATCTTCTACCCTTGCTGCTATATAGCAGGAAAATCCTTCACAAATAAGGAGACCGGAATATGACCAGGTCAAACGCCAGAGAATTGGCAGTACATTTGATTTACAGCAGAGGCTTCACCGGAGAAGAGCCGGAGTCCGCAATTGAGATCCGGCTGGAGCAGGACTATTATGCCGCCTTATCTCAGGAAAATGAAGTCTATGCCGAGCGACCCAGCAGAAAGCAGCTCGCCTACATCGACAAGGTAGTCGTCGGCACGGCGAATATGTCTCAGGAGCTGGACGATATTATCCGCCGCTATTCCATTGACTGGGATGTAGAGCGGATCTCCCGGCTGACCAGAGCGATTTTACAGCTTGCCATTTTTGAGTGCAGGTTCGTAGAGGATGTTCCTGTAGGTGTTGCTGTAAACGAGGCAGTCATACTTGCAAAGAAGTATGACGGAAATGATGCCGGCACCTTTGTCAATGGCATTATGCGTGCTTTTTTACGGGATGCCGAAAAACCTGCCGAGCCTGCCCAGGAAGCACCTCAGGAGGAAACCGTCCAATGAAAGTCCTCGGATTTGATACCAGTAACTATACAACCTCTGTAGCTTGGTTTAACGGTGAGCAGTGGAATAATCAGTCCAAGCTGCTGCCGGTTAAATCCGGAGAACTGGGTCTTCGTCAGTCCGATGCGCTTTTTCATCATGTAATTGGCCTGCCGGAACTTACCGACAGGCTTTTTTTCACAGTTGATCCTAAAGAAATCGGAGCGGTAGGCGTGAGTACCAGACCCAGAGCTGTAGATGGTTCATATATGCCTTGTTTTTTGGCGGGAGTCGGACAGGCAAAAGCAATCGCGCAGCTTCTTCATGTGCCCTTGGTTGAGGTGTCTCATCAGCAGGGGCATTTGGCGGCGGCACTACAGTCGTCAGGTAAAACAGAGCTGATGGAACAGCCTTTTTTGGCTTGGCATCTGTCTGGTGGAACGACGGAGCTCCTAATGGTAGATCCAAGTGAAAAGAATTTTAATTGTACAAAAATTGGCGGCACCACCGACATCTCTGCCGGTCAGCTCATTGACCGCACAGGGCAGCTTTTGGGATTACCCTTTCCGGCGGGAAAAAGTCTGGATACCCTCAGTAACAGTGCGCAAAAGACAGATGTCTTTAAGGTAAAATGTCCCGCGTTGGAATTTTCCCTGTCCGGTGTTCAGAACAAAGTTCAGGATTATTTCAAAAAGACCGGTGATGCGGCAGAAACCGCTGGATACGCTCTGCGCTGTGTTTGTGCCGCTGTGGAGCAGGCGACCAGAAACGCGCTGAAGCAGTACCCCGGGCTTCCTGTGGTTTTCTCCGGGGGAGTAGCTTCCAATTCTATGCTGCGCAGGGTAATGGAGCCTTACGGAGCGGTGTTCTGCCCCGGTCAGTATGCAACGGATAACGCTCTTGGTGTTGCGGTTCTGACATGGCGGGCATTGGAGGGATGATATGCTACAGCAGATTCTTACCGTCAGCGATGTTAACAGCTACATTCAAACCATGATGGATGGGGATGGTTTTCTTTCCGGACTTTGCGTGCGGGGTGAGATCAGCAATTACAAGCTCTATCCCTCCGGGCATCATTATTTTTCTCTGAAGGATGCTTCCGGATCACTGAAATGTGTCATGTTTAAGTCCAGTGCCTTTCGGCTTCGCTTTCGTCCGGAAAACGGTATGATGGTGCTGGCATTGGGTCGGGTGACCGTTTATCCCAGAGATGGGGTATATCAGCTATACTGCACCGGTCTTATGCCTGATGGGGTCGGAGATCTGCACATGGCGTTTGAGCAGCTTAAGAAAAAGCTGGCAGCACAGGGATTGTTTGATGAAACTCACAAAAAACCTGTTCCAAGGTATCCCAAAGAGATTGCTATTGTGACCTCGCCGGCTGGTGCTGCAGTGCGGGATATGCTTCGGATTCTGAAAAAGCGTTATCCCATTGCGAACATCAAGATCATTCCGGTTCGGGTTCAGGGGATGGAAGCCCCGGAGGAAATCGCCAATGCGATTCAATTTGTGAATAAACACCGTTTGGGCGACTTGATCATCACCGGCAGAGGCGGCGGCAGCATGGAGGATCTCTGGGCATTTAATGAGGAAATTGTGGCAAAAGCGATCTATGCCTCTAAAATCCCGGTAATCTCTGCCGTTGGGCATGAGCCGGATGTTACCATAGCCGACTATGTAGCGGATCTGCGGGCAGCTACCCCTTCCAATGGTGCGGAGCTTGCCGTTCCCGATCAGGAAGACTTGCAACAGCGGTTAGCATTCTGTAAAGCATCCATGATCGCTTCTGCCACCAAACAGCTTCGTTCGGCAAGAGCTCGCCTGAGCACCTTGTCATCAGCAAGAGTATTAACAGCCCCGGCAGCATTTTTGGATAATAAACGCCTGTATCTTGACAGCCTTCAGCGCAGACTTTTGGGAGCCGCTCAGCGGCAAATCAGCGAGAAGCACCGCAAATTCGGGGCACTTGCGGCATCTCTGGATGCCATGAGTCCCTTGAAGGTCATTGCCCGTGGCTATGCCGTCGCCCAAAACGAGAGGGGAGAGGTTCTTCGCTCCGTTTCCCAAATACAGGTCGGAGAGACTGCCTCCGTTTTACTCAGCGACGGTCGAATTTCAGCAGCCGTAATAAATATTGAAGCGTCAAAGGAGGAAACAGATCATGGCCCGGAAAAGTAAAGGAGAATTGTCCTTTGAGGATTCCATGGATCGTCTGGAAGAAATCGTGCGGATAATGGAGCGTGGTGACGCGCCCCTGGAGGAATCCTTGAAGCTTCTGGAGGAGGGTACAGCGCTGGTTCGCCGCTGTAGCAAGCTGCTGGATACGGCGCAAACCAAAATCACCATAGTATCTGAAGGAGAAAACGGCGAACCTGTGGAGAAGGAGGCTGATTTGGATGTATGATTATTCTGCTGAATTGAAGCATCGGCAGTCTCTTGTTGAAAATTACTTAAACAAGCAATGCTTTATATATCCGGATGAACCACAGCAGACCTTATTTGAAGCCATGCGCTATAGCTTGCTGGCTGGAGGGAAACGCCTGCGCCCTGTAATGACATTGGAATTTTGCCGGATGTGCGGCGGATCTTTTGAACAGGCTCTGCCCTTTGCCGCTGCCATTGAAATGGTGCAAACCTACAGCCTGATCCACGATGATCTTCCCTGCATGGATAACGATGATTTCAGGCGGGGAAAGCCCACCAATCACAAGGTATTTGGAGAAGCCACAGCGGTACTTGCGGGAGATGCCTTGCTCACCGCCGCGTTTGGCTATCTGACCAATGCCCCTCTGAATGCGGAAGCCAGAATACAGGCTGTCTCGGTTCTCTCTGCCTGTGCAGGGGAATTGGGTATGGTTGGCGGTCAGGTGCTGGACATGGCATCGGAGTATCGGGCCTGTACCCGGCAGGAAATTCTGGATATTCAGAGCCGCAAGACAGGAGCTTTGATCTGCGCCTCGTGCATGCTGGGCGTGATCGCCGGGGGGGGTACAGCAGAGCAGTTGCAGGCAGCTTCCGATTTTGCCCACCATTTAGGACTGGCGTTCCAGATTCGGGACGATATTCTGGATGTGATTGGCGATCCTGAGGCGATGGGCAAGGCTGTTGGTACGGATCAGAACAAAAATACATTTGTTCGGCTGTATGGTATCAGCCTGTGCGAAGATATGGTCTTGGAGCATACAAACGCCGCGGTTGCAGCTTTGAATGTTTTTTCTGACCGTATTTTCCTGACAAATCTGGCAAACAGTCTGGTTTTCAGAACAATTTAACAAATTATGAATGGATTACAAGCATTTATGTGGAAGAAATTTTTGCATAAATGCTTGTATATTCATTTGATTTATGTTATGATGTGGTTGACGGCGCAGTATCCTAGTCGGAACTGCCAACTCCCAGGAAGGGCCTAAAAATCCTTTGAAGGGCATATCGATGAAGTCCGTGGTGCCTGCTTCTTACGCCCAGTTTGGGGTGGGTGCTGGGGGTTAAGGATTCCGGGCGCATTCCAATGGCATGGAATATACGACCCGGTTTCCGTGGAGACCTGTTATTGTGCGACGGCTGTTGCGAACCCTTTGTTCCGAAGACCGCGTACGAAACAGATGTGAACCTGCATTGCGGTGCGCAGAATCGTGTGCTGTGTGCAGTGTAGCCTGCCTTGCGTGGGTATGCGGGGAAGGGGAAAAAAGTGCTTTGCTCGTGGCCAAGGGTTAAAGCATTATCGCCCCGGAAACCTTATCTGCAAAAGAGGCTAAGAGTTGGATGGTTCTGCTGTGGAAATCACCTAGGCTGTAGCTCAGGCAGGCAGGGGATTGCAGTACGGACTCAGTGGCAATCGGGTAGTCGGTTCGGTAACGACCGGAAGCTGGGATCAAAGGGAAACCGCCCTTTCGGCAACGGGGGGTTCTCAGCGGGGAAATCCAACCCGACCTAAGCCGTAAGGTTTATCCTGTCTGCCGCCGTCTTTTTCTAAAATTCAAAATGAAGGAGCGTTTCAGATTGGCAAAGGCTGATCCTCATCCGGGAAAACAAGATAAAAAACAGAAGAAATCCAATGTTCGTTGGGTTGTGGGTATTTTTTTCCTGACGATTTTAATTTCCGGCACTATTTCCTTTTCTTCCAATGCTTTAATGGAAGCTTCCGGGATGGTCGCCGCGTGCTTCATTTTGTTATTTATTGTCTTCTTAGGCATTATTTTTGACATTGTGGGTGTCGCTGTCGCCTCTGCTGAGGAACGTCCTTTTCATTCCATGGCGGCAAAGAAGGTCCCCGGTGCGGCGGAGTGTATCCGTCTTTTGAGAAACGCTGACAGAGTTTCCTCTATTTGTAACGATGTGGTAGGGGATATCTGCGGCGTTGTATCCGGTACTGCAGCGGCTGCTATCACTGCCCGTATCCTGTCCAATTTTCAGGGGCTTCCCAGTCAGTTTGTCAGCCTTGTGCTTTCCGCTTTGGTTGCGGGATTGACCGTGGGCGGCAAAGCGGTGGGCAAGAGCATTGCCATGGATTCCTGCACCAGCATCGTATTTACCACAGGGAAGATCATACATTGGTTTGTCAGTATTTTCTCTTTGCGTAAAAAGGACAAAAAAACCACAAGAAATAAACAATAGGTGGATGGTTATATTTGAGTATTTTAGAGAAAATCAAAGGACATGATGACTTAATTCATCTGACCCCGGACGAGCAAAGCCTTCTTTGTAAAGAGCTGCGCCATTTTCTCGTGGAAAATGTGTGCAAAACCGGTGGTCATTTGGCCTCCAATCTGGGTGTTGTAGAGCTGTCTTTGGCTCTGGAAACAGTCTTTGATACAAGAACAGACCGGTTGGTTTTCGATGTGGGTCATCAGTCCTATGTTCATAAGATCCTGACAGACCGCAGAGAGCAATTTTCTTCTCTGCGGCGTTTTGGCGGTATCGCGGGCTTCCCCAAGCCATCGGAAAGCATAACCGATGCCTTTGTAGCGGGGCATGCCTCCAACTCTGTATCTGTCGCTCTGGGGATGGCAAGAGCCAGAACCTTAAGAAAAGAGAGTTATCATGTGATCGCCATGATCGGAGACGGCGCGACTACTGGTGGACTGGCATATGAGGGACTCAATGATGCCGGTGCCAGCGGCGAGCCTCTGATCGTGATCCTCAATGACAACGAAATGTCCATCGCTCCCAATGTTGGCGGCATCGCTCAGCATTTATCCCGAATCCGGGTAAAGCCGGGATACTTTGACATTAAGCGTTCTTATAAAAATGTGATGTACAAGCTTCCCGGCGGAAAATTTGTCTACCGGGCAACCAGAAAGCTGAAAAACATGGTAAAAAAGCAGTTCCTCAGCACCACTATTTTTGAGGACATGGGCTTTGAATATATCGGTCCTGTTGATGGGCATGACCTTCCCAGAGTTATCAACCTTTTGCAGGTCGCAAAGGATATGGACTGCCCTGTTTTATTCCATGTGACCACAAAAAAAGGAAACGGCTATAATCCGGCAGAGACAGAACCCAGCCGCTTTCATGGAATCTCCCCCTTTGATCCGGAAACTGGTCTTTCTCTCAAACCGTCCGCCCCCAGTTTCTCCTCTGCCTTTGGAGAAACTATGGTGCGGTTAGGTGGCGTTGAGCCGAATCTTTGCGCCATCACCGCTGCCATGCCCTCCGGCACGGGGCTGTCCGTTTTTCAGGAGGCTTTCCCGGAAAGAACCTTTGATGTGGGCATTGCGGAAGGACACGCCGTTTCCATGGCAGGGGGACTCGCCAAATCCGGCATGGTCCCTGTTGTGGCAATTTATTCTACCTTCCTGCAAAGAGCTTACGACATGATCATTCAGGATGTGGCAATGCTTCACCTTCATGTGGTCTTTGCGGTTGACCGGGCAGGACTCGTTGGCGATGACGGAGAGACACATCACGGACTTTTTGATGTGGGCTTTTTGCGACAGATCCCCGGTTTGACGGTCATGTGTCCCGCCTGCCGGTCAGAACTGCAGGAAATGCTGACCTGGGCTGTGCAGAAATATGATGGTCCTGTTGCGATTCGTTATCCCAGAGGGGGAGACGGAAAGTATATTACATCCGGCAGAGAGACAAAGCTCTGCATAGGCAAAGACATTACCATTGTTACCTATGGAACCATTACAAACAAGGTGCTGGATGCTGTTGAAATTTTGAAGCGGCGTGGGATCGAAGCCGAAGTCCTGCGCCTGAGAACCATAAAACCCTTGGATATGGGGGATATCACCGCGTCTGTCCGAAAAACCGGAAGACTTCTTGTGGTGGAAGAAGCCACAGGCGTTGGCAGTGTGGGCAACGATTTGATCGAAAACCTGAGCCAGCGGGGTGTCCCTGTTGTATTTGGGGCGCAAAATGTGGGGGACCGGTTTGTGACCCACGGTTCTATGGATGAGCTTTATCATTTGCTGAATTTGGATGCGGAAGCCATTGTCCGCAGAGTGGAGGAGGTCGTTCGCCGTGAAAAGTAAAAAGCGGTTGGATGTGCTTCTGGTGGAGCTTGGACACGCAGAATCCCGGGCAAAGGCACAGGCTCTTATTATGAGCGGGCTGGTGTATGTGGACGGTCAGAAAGCAGATAAAGCCGGAATGTCCTTTGAGGATTCCTCTTTCATTGAGGTTCGGGGCAGTGTGTGTCCCTATGTGAGCCGGGGTGGATTAAAGCTGGAAAAAGCTCTGCGGGATTTTGGTGTAGATCCCGAAGGCTATGTTTGCAGCGATTCCGGCGCATCCACCGGCGGCTTTACGGACTGCCTTCTCCAGCATGGGGCAAAGAAGGTCTTTGCCATTGATGTTGGGTACGGACAGCTTGCGTGGTCCATTCGTTCCGACCCCAGAGTCGTTACCATGGAGCGCACCAATATTCGTTATGTGACACCGGAGGATCTGGGAGAGCCCCTGGATCTTTCTGTGGTGGATGTTTCGTTTATTTCCCTGAAAATTGTCCTTCCCGCGATTAAAGCACTGCTGAAACCCACCGGTCAGGTTTTATGCCTGATAAAGCCACAGTTTGAGGCCGGCAAGGAAAAAGTTGGTAAAAAGGGCGTTGTGCGGGATGCTTCTGTACACAAGGAGGTTCTGGATAGCTTTGTCGCGCTGGCCCATGAGCTGGACTTTCATATCCTTGGTCTGACCTTTTCTCCGGTGAAGGGTCCGGAGGGAAATATTGAATTTTTGGGACATCTTACCCTTTCTGATGCCACGGACTTTGAGCCGGACACAAACCGCATTGTAAACGATGCCCATAAAGCACTGGGGGAGAAAGCAGTATGAAAATTGTACTAACACCCAACCCCTACCGGGATAAGAATTTTCGATTTGTTCTTTCTGCCCAGAAATATTTGGCAGAGAACGGCATCGAAACAAAAATATGCCTTCCTTTTGATGTGGACAAAAGCTTTGAGCTTCCCCGTCATATCACTTTTTACCCCTTGGAGGAGGAGCTTCCCACAGCGGATATGATGATCTGTTTTGGTGGAGATGGTACGATCCTTCATTCCTCCAAGGCTGCTACACGGGCAGATGTTCCCATTCTGGGGGTAAATATCGGCACTATGGGCTTTATCGCGGAGCTGGAAAGCACAGAGCTTTCTCTGCTGCGGCAGATCGCGGCAGGGGAGTACACCATAGAGCCCCGCCGTATGCTGGATGTGACCGTCATCAGGGACGGCGAGGTGATCCAGAAGGATGCCTGTCTCAATGACGTGGTGATCACCAAAGGCGCGATTGCCCGGGTGGTTCGTTTGTGTGTCAAGTGTGACGATGTGCAAGCTATGGAATTTGGGGGGGACGGCATTATCGTTGCTACCCCTACCGGCTCTACTGCCTACAGTCTTTCCGCCGGTGGTCCTATCGTGGAGCCGGATGCCGGGGTCATGCTCATTACACCAATTTGTGCCCATAATATCCAGAGCCGTTGCATTGTCGCTTCCGACCGCAGGAAAATCTCTGTCAGTCTGGATCGTTCCAGCAAGCGCAATGCTTATTTGTCTGTAGATGGGGGCAAAGCTCTGCGGCTGAGCAATGGTGATGAGGTGCGGATCACCCGCTCTCAATTTGAAACAAAGCTGGTTCGCCTGAGAAATCGCAGCTTTTACGATATTGTTGGAACGAAATTCAAAAATCCCTGAAAAGAGGTGTAGTCAATGAAAGCGAAAAGACAGGCGAAGATCATGGAGATTATTTCCACACAGGATATCGAGAACCAGGAGCAGCTTCTGCGAGCCTTGCAGGAGCAGGGCTTCTTCAGCACTCAGGCAACCATATCCAGAGATATTAAAGAGCTGTGTGTTACCAAGGAAATGACCTCCTTTGGAACTTATCGCTATGCTGCCACTGCCAAAAATCGGGGCGGTACATTTTCCGCTAAGCTCAACAACATCTTCCGTGAATGTATTACCAGCTATGACTATGCGCAAAATATGATCGTCATTAAAACGCTGCCGGGACTGGCGTCTGCTGCCGCTTCCGCCATTGATGCCATGAATATGTCCGTGGTCGTGGGCACCTTGGCAGGAGACGACACCGTCTTTCTGGTAATGCGTGATAACAATTCTGCCGCAGCCTTTTGTGGAGAGATTCGAAATCTGCTGAACTGACAGGAGGCAAGCATGAAGAAAATCATCGCTGCGCTGGGTATTTTTGCTGCGGGAAGCATTATCCAGCTTATCATGGGGACAATTTTTCTTTTCACTGAGGTAAAACCGTCAACGGAGCTTTGCCTTATGGCATCACTTCTTGTAATATCCTCCTTCGGTCTTGCTCTTTTGGATCACTTTCAAAAGAAGGCTGATTTGCTCAACACCCTGACAGATAGCTTCAGAATGTCGGTGTATCACTGCGAGAGGCTTTCCGGTATTCTTTTGTTGCTGGAAACACTCAATGTGTTGATAATCGGAGCATCTTTCCTGTTTTCCGTATGGTCATGGCTGCAGGGTGCGTTGATGCTGTCTATGGTGTTGGTTATGATTGTTGCGGTTCTTGTCGTTCTTGTCATTATCAAGGATGATATCGCAAAGGTACGCAAACAGGATGCGCCGGCTAAGGAGTCTGCTGAAGAATAAAGGAGCTATTATATGCTTTCTGTACTGCATATCGAAAATATTGCCGTAATTGAGCAAGCGGATATTTTCTTTGATCGGGGCTTTAATGTCCTTACCGGCGAGACCGGTGCGGGTAAATCCATAGTCATTGATGCAATCTCTGCCATTATCGGTGAACGGGCGTACCGGGATATGATCCGTACCGGTACAACCAAAGCAACAGTTCGGGCGGTGTTTACGCAGGTGCCGGAGCTTCCTTGGTTTGAAGAAAACGGCGTTGATTATGAGGACGAGGTTCTGATTCAGCGGGATATTTATCAGGACGGAAAAAATGTCTGCCGGGTAAATGGGCAGCTTGTGTCTGTATCCGTTCTGAAAAAGCTGGGTCTGCAGCTCATCAATATTCATGGTCAAAGAGATTCCCAGCAGCTATTTGACGAGAATTACCATCTTTTCTATTTGGATGCTTTTTCTGAAAATGAGGGAATTTTGGAGGCCTACATAGAAAAATACCATGCGGTTTCCCAGCTTCGGACAAAAATCCAGCGTCTCACTATGGATGAAGGCGAAAAGCTGCGGAAAATGGAATCCCTTAAATTTCAAATTGATGAAATCTCCCGGGCAAACCTGAAAGCAGGGGAGGACGAAAAGCTGGAATCCCGCAGAAAGCTGCTTCAAAATGCTGAAAAGCTGTCTGACGGTATTGACGAAGCCTTCTATAGCCTTTATGGAGGAGATAGCAGTGACGGTGCTTCCAGTCTCCTGACCCAGGCGGAGCGGGCTTTGGCTCGTATTTCCCGGTTTGACCCCTCCTTGGAATCTCTGCATGAGAAACTTTCGGATCTGATGTATCAGGTGCAAGATGCTGCCGAAGAACTGCGGGACAAGCGGGATGATTTTGCCTATTCCGGGGAGGAACTGGAGGAAATCGAAGGACGCCTTGACCTGATCCATCGTCTGCGCAGAAAGTACGGAGCAACCTGCGAGGACATTCTTGACTATCTGGCTCAGGCACAAAAGGAGCTGGATGAAATTCAATTTGCCGATGATGAGATTATTCGTCTCCAGGGAAAGCTAAAAAAGGCAGAAGCAGAAGCATGGGATGCCGCAATCAGACTTAGAGATGCCCGAAAAGTGGGTGGAGATCGGCTGGCAGCGCAGATCCTGGAGGAGCTTCGGCAGTTGGATATGCCAAAAGTGCAATTCTCCTGTGCTTTTACGGAAACAGAACTGACTTCCTGTGGAGCCGATACTGTAGCTTTTTATATGTCTGCCAACATTGGAGAAGCCTTGAAGCCTATGAATAAGGTTGCTTCCGGCGGCGAATTGGCAAGAATCATGCTGGCTCTCAAAAATGTCCTTGCCCAGCAGGATCAGGTACCTACACTGATTTTTGACGAAGTGGATACCGGTGTCTCCGGCAGAGCGGC
>JAZNYB010000268.1:0-3403 GCA_045594185.1 Faecousia sp.
GGGAAACCGAAGAGATGGGTGAAGAACCGTAGGCAAAACCCTCTGTGGAATTACCCCGGTTTTTTGAACAAATTTGAGCTGAAAAGTATAATTTGAAGGAGAAAACCGTAATTCTACGCAAGAAAACCATAATTCTACGAAAACTTTTGGAGCAGGCAGAAGACAAGCTTGACATTGCATAAAATGTGTGCTTATAATCGAAACCAGGGCTGTCCTGCAGCAAACATGACAGTCCCGGTTTTATAAAAAAGGAGGTCTACCAAATGTTTAGCTATAGCGATTCTGTGCGGGAAGAAGGCCGGCAGGCAGGTGCAATAGAGGGTTACGCCGCCTATGTATTCGCCCTTCATAAAAAGGGATCTTCACTGGTCAAAGCTGCTGGGTTGGTGAATGTGCCGGATGCACTTCAGATGGATGTGCTGGGCAATGTGATCGCGGAATTGATCAAGTGTAACCGCAAGCAAGGGGAAGCCGAGAGCAACAACGAAGAAAGCCAGGCGGGAGTGTCGGCTCTCGATGCCGGGCCTGCAGAGTTCTTTCAGCAGCGAACCACTGTTTTTGACGAAAAAGATATGGAGGAAAGGCTTTCCGTTTTAGAGGAATATGGTTTTAGCCGAGACTCGGAGGTTGCAAAAAATGTAGTCATTATGCACCAGTGCCGCCCAGCGATTTTTGAGGAAGGTCGCTGCCTGGGGTGGGTGGATGCCTGCGTCACCTTTATCCAAAGCCTTATGGAAAAGGGGTATTCTCTATCCGAAGCACTCGGGACTATAGAAGTGCCGGAGAATATCCGGAAGGATGTGCTTGCTTCCTTGGAGTAAGAAGTCTCGTGTTAAGTTTCAAAAGGTTGTAATGAAACCGGTACGGCTTTTGTGTGAACATTCTGATTTCTGCGTTTTGATTCTGATCGTATCAATTTGGAGATTGATTTTTCCGCCACCCACAGTATAGTGGTGGAAGATCGTGCGTAAGATAGTACGCAAGATAAACGGAGGTGCATCCATAGAAGTATACAAGCCGCCTTTTACAATTACAGATGAAATATTGATTTATGAAGGGAAGATTCCTGCGGCTTAGTTCTCTTGCGGTGTCTGCGATTCCACCCCCTCGCAGGCACCGTTTTTACCCAAACTGTACCCATTCCACCCATATTCCACCGAAATCCGGGCAACCCTTTCGTTTTGCCCCAAAAAGTTCATAAAACGCAGAAAAACACCTGAAATCCTAAGATTTCAGGTGCATTTTTTGGTGGAGATAAGCGGGATCGAACCGCTGACCTCTTGAATGCCATTCAAGCGCTCTCCCAGCTGAGCTATACCCCCAAATATTCGCTTTGCAGATTCGCTCCTGCAAACCGCTCCACTATAATAACACAAATTCCGGAATTGTCAAGCCTTTTTTGCGTTTTTTTGAAAATTTCCTATCCAATTTCTTATCTTTCCACGGGGAGCAGCTCTGGGCAAAGCACATTGTGTCAGGTCTTTTTTGTGAACCGCTCTTTGCACCGGGGGCAGGTGATAGTGATCTTTCCCTTTCCCTTGGGAACACGCACTCTCTGCTTGCACTTGGGACAACGGAAATAGCGGTTGTTCTTATCCTTCAGTCGATCCAAAAATTGCAGATACCGGCGGTTTTCCTGATGACGGCGGTATATATCTCTGGACAAAGCCCGGAAAATGATATATCCCATGGGAATGTAAGACAACAGATTCAGCCAGGGCAGCCCAAGAACGACAGCCAGGATCACCAGTGCCAGATCCACATATAACAGCAGCAGACTGAGCTGGTCTACCCCATACCGCCCTGCCATGAATTTGGAAAAGCTCTGTTTGATTCTTTGAAACATAGCTGCCACCTCGTAACATGAGATCTATGTAGGTATTATAGGACAAAAACCAAAGATTTCAATAGGTTTTCTCCATTGTTTACGAAAAATTCAAACCCATTTCCGTCTATCGGCACAAAAAATGTCCCTAAGCTCAGGACATTCTGCCCATATCTTTTTCCTTTCAAAAGTGCTATAATGAAGAAAACCACTCTGGGGAGGTACACTTATGAAGAAACTGTTGACAGGCGGTCGTGTCGTAACAGGAAGCGGCGTGTTTGAAGCCGATGTTCTGATTGAAAAGGGGATCATCACTGCGGTAGGGAAAGATTTGTCCCACGCCGGTGCGGAGGTGACCGATGTTTCCGGAATGCTCCTGCTTCCCGGTGCCATTGATGCCCACACCCATTTTGATCTGGATGTGTGCAATACCACCACCGCTGACGATTTCGCCGCAGGCTCTCAGGCGGCTGTGGTTGGCGGCACCACCACTGTCATCGATTTTGCCTGCCCCAACAAGGGGGAGACTTTGGCTCACGGTCTGAAGCTGTGGCACGAAAAAGCGGCAGGAAAAACCGCCTGTGACTACGGCTTTCACATGACCATAGACGACTGGAACGATGGAATCCGGGAGGAGATCCCCCAAATGTTCCGGGAAGGCATTTCCTCCTTCAAGATGTACATGACCTATCCCGCCATGCTCCTTCCCGACAAAGAGCTGTTTGAAGCTCTGCAAGTGCTGGGAAAGCTGGGGGGCGTTGTGGGTGTACACTGCGAAAATCCCGGCATGATCGATGCGCTTCAGGCGCAGGCTGTGGCAAGAGGGGAAACCGCGCCTCCTGCCCATCCCAAGACCCGCCCGGATACCGCCGAAGCGGAAGCCGTCAGCCGCCTTTTGAAGCTGGCAAAAACAGCGGATACCCCTGTGGTCATCGTCCATCTCAGCTCCGGGGCTGCCATGGAGGAGGTTCGTGCCGCCAGAGCCGGGGGACAGAAGGTGTGGGTGGAGACTTGCCCCCAGTATCTGCTTATGGACGACAGCCGCTATGAAGAGCCGGACTTCCGGGGAGCAAGATATGTGTGCGCCCCTCCCCTGCGAAAGCCCTCTGACCGGGAATATCTGTGGAATGCCCTTGGAAAAGATGAGGTACAGACCGTGTCCACAGACCATTGCAGCTTTACTTTGAAGCAAAAGGATGCCGGACGGGAGGACTTCCGGCTCATTCCCGGGGGTATGCCGGGGGTGGAGACACGGCTGATTGCGCTTTACAGTGAGGGTGTCCGTACCGGGCGCATCTGTCTGGAACAGCTTGCCCGCCTTACCGCCGAGAACCCCGCCAAGCTCTATGGTCTTTGGGGAAGAAAGGGTGCCATAGCTCCCGGCTTTGATGGAGATATCGTAGTGCTTGACCCGGAAGGCGTGACCCAGATCCGGGACGAAAAGGTTGTCAGTGCCGCAGGCTATGCCCCTTTGCATGGAATGGATTTTGCGGGAAGCCTCCGCAAGACTTACCTCCGGGGCGAGCTGGTGGCAGAGGACAGGAAAGTTCTTTGCAAAACACACGGACAGTACCTCCA
>JAZNYB010000269.1:0-2467 GCA_045594185.1 Faecousia sp.
TCTGCTCACGGGTAAAGCCCGGGGGGTCCTGGGGGTATTTCAGAACCGCCGGAACCACACCGCAGGCACGGCACGTGGGGGCGGTCACGATGGTGCCGTTGTCAGCATTCTGCTCCGCCACAGCGTATGCGTATGCTGCGATGTGTCGGAATCCCACCATACCCGGTGCCAAATTCTCCCTTGCGAAATTATACAGGTATTTGGCTTTGCGCTGCACCTTCAGACCACCGGGGAGAATACCCTCTGCCTGCAGACCTTCTTCAATGGATTTCTTCATGGTCTGCCACACGGTCATGAGGAAATCCCAAATGTCTTCGCCTTCATTCAGCTCCACATAGTCGCTGAGCTTGTCTATGTAACGCCATTTGCAGAAATCGGCGATCTCTGCAAAGGAGTTTTCCGGATACACTTCCGGTGTGTCCAGCAGGCTCTCACCGGGGACGCGGATGTCACCGCCGCCGATGGACTCAATGCGCAGCGTGCCGATCTGCTTGCCGTCCTTGAAAGCAAACAGATCCATGGTGTTGGGATGGCAGCCGGACAGCTCCTCTTTTGAAAACTCAATTTCTGTGGGGACAGGGGAGAGAACCTCCCGGATGACCCGGTCCGTGCCGTGACCCACGCCGGTTTTGCTCAGAGAGCCGTAAAGGATCACCTTGAATGCATCCGCCTGGGGGTGCTGGCTTTTGAAGTGCCTGGCAGCCCGCTCCGGACCCATGGTGTGGGAGGAGGAAGGACCTTTGCCGATCTTGTATATTTCACGAATGGATTTCATCGCAATACCTCCATTGTATATTATAATGTCAGTATAGCAAAAAGAATCCGGAAAAACAATGTTTTTCCGGAAAAAAGTCAGGATTTCAGCGATTCCAGAGAAAGCTCCCCGGCAAGCTTAAATAGCGCGTCGCACAGTACCTTTTCCAGCGGTAAGCCCACCTGGTCAGCGATCCGGGAATAAAAAAGAACCACAGCCGGGTCCAACAATAAGGTTACCTCGGTCATAACAGCCTCCAACTGCTTAAAAACTTTAATCTATCCTATGAAACACTTGACATATGTGATACAATATTAAACAGTCAAAACTGGTTTTTGAGAGGATGAAAACTATGGCAAAAGATAAGAAAGTCGAACAGATCACCGATATGGAGGTGGACTTTACCCAATGGTTCACCGATGTGTGCAAGAAAGCGCAGCTCATCGATTACTCTTCCATTAAGGGTATGTTCATTTACCGTCCCTATGGCTATGCCATTTGGGAGAATATCCAGCGGATCATGGACGCCGAGTTCAAAAAGACCGGCGCTGAGAATGTGTACATGCCTATGCTGATTCCCGAGAGCCTTTTGCAGAAGGAGAAGGATCATGTGGAAGGCTTTGCGCCGGAGTGCGCCTGGGTCACCTACGGTGGTAGCGAAAGATTAGAGGAGCGCTACTGCATCCGTCCCACTTCCGAGACGCTGTTCTGCGAATACTTTAAGAATGCCATTCAGTCCCACCGGGACCTGCCCATGATGCTGAACCAGTGGTGCAGCGTTCTGCGCTGGGAAAAGACCAGCCGTCCCTTCCTGCGTCACAGAGAGTTTTTGTGGCAGGAGGGTCACACCATGCATGCCACCGCTGAGGAGGCTCAGGAAGAGACTGAGCGTATGCTGAATGTCTATGCCGACTTCTGCGAAAATGTGCTGGCAATGCCCGTGACCAAGGGCCGCAAGACCGACAAGGAGAAGTTCAACGGCGCGGAGGCTACCTACACCATCGAGTGTATGATGCACGACCGCAAAGCCTTGCAGGCCGGTACCTCCCACTATTTCGGTGACGGCTTTGCCAAGGCCTTTGATATTACCTTTACCGACAAGAATAACCAGCGTGTCAACCCCCATCAGACCTCCTGGGGCGTATCCACCCGTTTGATCGGTGGTATCATTATGACCCACGGTGACAATAACGGCCTGGTGCTGCCTCCCAAGGTGGCTCCCATTCAGGTGGTTGTACTGCCCATTGCCCAGCACAAGGAGGGTGTTCTGGACGCGGCAAATGCACTGAAGGACCGGCTCGTGGGTGCAGGCTTCCGGGTAAAGCTGGATGACTCCGACAACTCTATGGGCTGGAAGTGTGCCGAATATGAGATGAAGGGCGTGCCGCTGCGTGTGGAGTGCGGCCCCCGGGATCTGGAAAACGGCCAGGTAGTTCTGGTCCGCCGCAATGACGGTGAAAAGACCGTTGTTGCCATTGCTGATTTGGAGCAGGCGGTTGCGCAGCAGTTGGAGCTGGTGCATCAGGGTATGTTCGAAAAGGCAAAGAAGAATTTGACCGACCATATTTTCCCGGCGTATTCTCTGGAAGAAGCCAAAAAGCTGCAGGAGGAAAATGGCGGCTTTATCAAGACCATGTGGTGCGGCGAATTGGAGTGCGAGCTGAAAATGAAGGAGCAGGCAGGAATGTCCTCCCCTTGTATGCCCTTCCAAAG
>JAZNYB010000270.1:0-5946 GCA_045594185.1 Faecousia sp.
ACTTCCGATTCGGATGCCGTTGTTGGAGGCGGTGCTGTACAGGTAGCTTTCTCCTGCCATGATGTAACAGCCGCCATCAGCAGAAACAATATTCCATGCAATCGTGGAAGCGTCGGCATCCGTTGCCAGAGTCGTGCCGGAAATCGTGCCGGTCACATTGGCAAGGGGCTGCTTGCTGCTGCCTTCGCCCACATTGGGAAGCACCCAAGTGGTGCCATCCTTGGTCATGGTAATGGCGATGGTGTCTGTAGACTGAATATCCGCAAAGTCCACTTTCACCCACTGCCCTTCGCCTGCAACAGGCTCAGTAGGATCGGGCTCGGTGACTTCGGGCTCGGTGACTTCGGGTTCAGTGGGTTCAGGCTCGGTGGGTTCGGGTTCTGTGGGTTCGGTCGTTTCGCCGTCCGTCAGTTTCCAGAACTCCAGAGTCTGTCCGGTGATATTGGCATTGATGGAGGTATATGCTCTCCAGTCGGTGCTGTTGTATACACCAAGATAGCGGGTGTTGCCGCTGGTGTCGGTAACGGTGAGATAGTTGTCCGCAATGCTCCAGACAGCCGCCGTTCCGCCGATGCGGATGCCGTTGTTGGAGGCGGTGCTGTACAGGCAGCTTTCTCCTGCCATGATGTAACAGCCGCCATCAGCAGAAACAATATTCCATGCAATCGTGGAAGCGTCGGCATCCGTTGCCAGAGTTGTGCCGGAGATCGTGCCGGTCACATTGGCAAGGGGCTGCTTGCTGCTGCCTTCGCCCACATTGGGAAGCACCCAAGTCGTGCCATCCTTGGTCATGGTGATGGCGATGGTATCGGAGGACTGAATATCCGCAAAGTCAACCTTTTCCCACTGCCATTCGCCTGCAACAGGTTCGGTGACTTCCGGCTCAGTTTCTGTAGGCTCGGGTTCGGTGGGTTCGGTCGTTTCGCCGTCCGTCAGCTTCCAGAACTCCAGGGTCTGCCCGGTGATATTGGCATTGATGGAGGTATATGCTCTCCAATCCTGACTGTTGTATACACCGAGATAGCGGGTATTGCCGCTGGTGTCGGTAACGGTGAGATAGCTGTCCGTAATATTCCAAACAGCAACGGTGCTGCCTATACGGATACCGTTATTGGAAGCGGTGCTGTACAGGTATTTCTCACCTGCTATGATGTAACAGCCGCCCTCAGTGACAACAATATTCCAGGAAACGGCAGAAGGCTCGGCATCCGTTGCCAGAGTGGTGCCGGAGATCGTGCCGGTCGCATTGGCAAGAGGCTGCTTGTTGCTGCCGCTGCCGCTGTTGGGCAAAAGCCAGGTAGTACCATTCTTGGTCATGGTAATGGCAATGATGTCGGTGGGCTGAACATCCCCCAGTGACACCTTCTCCCACTTCCATGCTCCTGTGCCGGGTTCGGCTGGTTCGGTTTCCGTGGGCTCTGTTTCAGTGGAAGTCTCATAGCTGTCGCCGCAGTTGGAGCAAGTGTGGATGACCATATCGCCCTCGGTCACAGCTTCATAATTATGACCGGTGGCACTGACATAGGAATCCATATAGCTGTCGCCGCAGTTCGCGCAAATGTGGCTGGTGTATCCATCCTGAGAGCAGGTGGGGGCGGTGGTGACGGATTGGTAGCTGTGACCTGTAGCCTTGATGTCCTGCCCCGAGGTGATGACCTCCCCGCAATCGGCGCAAACCACATCTCCGGTATAGCCTTCCTCGGTGCAGGTGGGTTCACAAGCCCCTTGCAGAACCGTGTCGCTGTGGGCGCAGTGGAACATGGTGGTATAATAATCGCCCACGACTGCTTCTTCGGTGAGGATGTACATTTGAATATCCGATTCTTCCTTGCCGGAATAGCAGGCAAAACGCCGGTTTGTGGCATCATAGCGCATGGTGTTGTTGGTGTTTGTTCCCTGTGCTACGAAATTCATGGTGTTATAGGTGGTGTTGCGGTTCAGGGTAAATGTACCGTTGGCATCCAAAGTGGTCGTCGTACCCAAGGCGTTGCTCGTGGAGGAGGCGGCATAGAGATACCCCTGAGAATCCCGGAAGGAAACCTTGCTTGTCTCCGCATTGCCGTTGACACCCCAGCCGATGGTCAGCAGTGCCACAGCCTCAGTCCCGACTGTAATGGCAGAGCCATCCTCGCTTCTGGTGATCTCAACGCCTTCCCGGTAGGTGCTGCCCTGCGTGCTTCCCAGAGCATAGTCATAATCCTCCGAAACGATGATGACGGTATCTCCAATGTACAAGGAGGTGTTGCCGTCGTACAGAGAGAAGGTTCTTTCCGTGTGGGGATCTCCGTAGGCATAGAGGGCGTAGAGGGTAACATGACCGGTAATTGTAACGGTGATGCCTTCTCCATATACATAGTTTCTGTCAGGATTTTCTGTGATGTTGTCATATTCCCCGGTGACCCAGCCTATGAAAACCGTATCGGCGGGGGCGTTCTTAGGCGCGCCGGATACGCCGGGCAAAACCAGCCCTGTGTTTCCGGTCATGGGAGCTACCTCCTCAACGCCTGCGGGGACTACGAAGGTGAGGTTATAAACATAGTTCGTGTAGTCGCTTACATAGCTGTCGCCGCAATCTGCGCAGGTATAGGTGGTATAGCCCTGCTCCGTGTCGGTAGGCGGGGTAACGACCGCTTCATAGAAATGCCCGGTGGCGGGAAGGGAGGTATAGCTTACCACCGTGCCGCAGCTTGTGCAGGTGACTGTAACAGATCCGGCCTGCGTGCAGGTGGCGGCGACGGTTTCTGTTTCGGTGCTTGCGTGGGCGCAGCTTCCGGCGGTGCTTTTATAGAAGAACATCTTGTAGTTGCCCGTATCCGTGTTGCCCACGACCTCAAACAGGGGGCTTTCCAGCTCCGTCAGGCTCAGAACATCCTTATCCGTCCGCAGGGAGAGGTAGGAAGTGCCGTTGTATTTTACGGCAAAGTGGAGATTGCTGGTGCTGTGACCCGCTGTCCAGGTAGTTGGTGTATGGCTTCCGTAATACAAGCCCTGTCCGTCATGGTAAAGTGCCTTGCCGTTATTTCCCTGCAGGGTGAAGCCGTTCACATCGCCCTCCAGAGTCCAGACCAGCTCACCAAGCTGACTTCCTTCCAGGGTGATGGTTCCCGGGCGCTGCGTGTCTTCAAAGCCGCAGCCGCTGATGGCGTTGAAGCCGCTGTCCTGGTGCAGCCCCATGGCGTAATAGCCGAAATCCCCGGCATAGCTTCCCTGAATGGCGGCGGAAAGAACCACATATCTGCCGTCCGTCAGTTGGCTGGCATCCGTCACCAAAGTGAAAGTCTCCCCTTCATCCCGGCAGCCGCAGACGGTACAGTGACCGTTCTGAACTGTACAGTTTTCTTCAAAGCTGTTTTCGCAATGGGCGCAAAAGGTAAGATGGGTGCCGTTTTCCAGATATTCATAGGTATAATCATGCTCGTCTCTGAACACCAGATTTGCCAAAATGGGCAGATGATCACTACCTGCGGCATTGGAAAGCACCTGATAATGGGTGCAGTCAAAGCCCTTGGAGGTGACATAAATATGATCCAAATCGCTGGTTGGGTTGTCCGAGGGCTGGGTATAGTAGTTGCCGAAGCTGTTTAAGGTGACAGAACCGGCAATCTGGCGGGCTTCGTCCAAACGCTGCATGGTATAGGGGTTATATGCGCCGTTATAAGCGGTGTCTCCCTGTACATATTTGCATACCACATAATCGCTGACGGTGTTCATATCTCCCATGAGAATGACATGATCCCAGGCGTTGGTCAGCTCCTCGGTTTTGACGATGATCTGTTTCAGGATACAGTTGAGCTGCTTTACCACAATGTCCGCGCTGGTGTAGTCCGTGTGGGTATTGAACACAATGAAGTATTCCTCCGTGCCGGTAACCTGAAAATAAGCCCAGGTGCAGATACGGTAGCAGGCAGAGCCTTCATAGGCGGATTCCACAGAGCCGGTATCGGAAAGCCAGAATGTGCCGCCCCGCAGCAGAGTAAATTTGTCACCATTGTAATAAATGGGGTTATACTCTGTGTTCAGCTCGCTGCTGTCCCGACCTTTGCCCTTCACGATGGAGAAGCCCACGCCGCTCATGGCATTGGTCAAAGAGCCGATCTGCAAAGCGGAGACCTCCTGCATACCCACGATATCCGCTTCGGCGGCAGTGATCATGGAGGTAACACTGCTGAAGGAGTAGTTGGAGTTTTGAATGTTATAGGTCATGGCATTGATGGTGGATGTATCCGCCGCCTTTACCTGAACCTGAGGTACCCATGCCAAAACCATAGACAGGATCAGCAGGGAAACGATCAAACGCTGCATATGCTTCATAAAAGAACCACCCTTTTTATGTAGTGTGATAATATAAGAATACCACAGAAAAAGGGGCTTGTAAAGAAAAAGGATGGAAAAAAGCCCATTTTACCCGATCCTTCGCCCTTTTCAATCGATGTCAGCACTGCCAAGGTTGATAACCTGCAAGCCCCGCCGTTTTGCCATGCGGGCGAATTTGTAAGCTCCTCCGAATAGTCTGTCGATTTGTACCACGCACCAGTCCGAAGATTGAATCATCCACTTGTTTCTTCGTTCAATGGCGAAGCGTTGTGGACCTTCTTCTATTTCCGGGTACATACTATATCCATGATAAGGGTCATACTCTGATTTCTGTATAGGAAGGTACGCAAGGACGACCGCAAAGGAGATGTGCGGGTATATGTTCTTTAGTTTCATCAAACAGGAAAAGACTGCGCTGTCAAAGTTGCCATGATTGCCTACATAGAAGGTATCTACCCCCTGGGCAATAAGGTTTTCGATTGTGCGCTGTAGCCTATTTTCATTCAACCGATAGCATTCGCTGTGTCCGAAAAAAGTGCAAACCGACATAATAACACCTCTGTTAGTGATATATCGTCATTATAACATATTTTTTCGAGTTAGTGAATAATCACTAATGCACATCTTTCGTTTCGGTTATCATATTAGTGATAAATCAACCGGAGGTGATGCACATGAATACAGCAGAAGCAATTGCATATCGTATTCGCCAGCTTTGCAAAGAACATGGCATCACGCCCAATGGACTTAGCAATTTAGCTGCAGTTCCCCAATCTACCATTAAGAGTATCTTAAACGGAGAAAGTCAGAATCCCGGAAGTGTTACAATCAAAAAGCTTTGCGATGCTTTTGAGATTACCTTGGGTCAGTTTTATAGCACTCCCGAGTTCGATGCGTTGGAGCAGGAAATCAAATAGTATTCTACTTCCCTCTAAAGCGTTTGCTGTAGAGGGATTTTTCTAAAGACCTCGGGGATCTCCCGTTTTTCATTCCTCAATGGCGTTTCGGCGTACGGCTACATCCAGACCATAGCACTCACGATGCCCAAAAAATGTACATACTGCCATAAAAAGTCTCTGTTTTACCCATATATGGGTTACCTCGATAATTGTACAGAGATTTTTTCGCAAAGTCAACCCGCATTCGGGTAATTGCGCCATTTTCCATTGTTATCATTATATTAACCCGCAAATGGGTAATGATAACAGTGAGGAAATGATTATGGAGTATTCTGATCTCTATGTCCGGCGTATACGAAAGTTGTGCAAGGAGAGGCATATTGCCATTAACAAACTTGCCACTATGAGCGATGTTAAGCAGTCCACTTTGGACAACATCGTGCGCGGGCTCACCAAAAATCCCAGAGTCAAGACCTTACACAAAATTGCCCTTGCCTTTAATATGACCTTGGCAGAATTTCTTGACTTTGATGAATTGAACGACTACGCCTTTGATGAAGGCGATGACGAATAACACTTTCTCTCCCTCAACGGCATTTGCTGTGGAGGGATTTTTTGCCCATAAAGTGATTGAAAAAGGGCAAATATATAACGGAGGGCCTCATTTCTAAGACCCTCCGCCGTTTATTTGACTGTTATTTCACAGCCTTAATTTGATTTGCCAACAGGATTA
>JAZNYB010000271.1:0-2075 GCA_045594185.1 Faecousia sp.
CCCTACGGGGGGAGCGGTATATGCGGGCGGGCATTGCCCGCCCCTACAACAGGTGCGGCGTGTAATGGCTTCCCTTGGGGGAAGGAGGTCGAGCGAATGCGAGACTGATGAGGGAAATAGCTCGGTGCAATCTGCAACAACACCTCATCCGTCATTTGCTTCGCAAATGCCACCTTCCCCAAGGGGAAGGCTTTGGCGGTGGGGTGTGCGGCCATGGGCTTGCGCCCCACGGGCAGCCACCTCCCCTGTTAGGGGAGGCAAAGGCAAAAGCCGCCCTTATGCAGACTATAAAAAACCCGTCCGGGGAGCCTGGGACTCATCGGACGGGATAATTTTTAGTTGGTCTCTTTCTTCTTTCTTTTACCTGCGAGCACGAGCCAAATCACGGCTGCGAGGCAAAGGATAATCAGGCCGGAATAGAGGAAGATTTCAGCCGTATCACCTGTCTGGGGGGGATTTTCCTCAGCGGGGATCTCCTTCGCCATAAACTCCCAGTCGAAATAGCCGATCTGATGCTGGAAATCATTGCCCATGGTGATGGGAACTTCCAGAGTCACATCCAGAGTGGCGGTTCCGCCGGAATGCATGGCGCCAAGGTAAACCCAATCGGTGAGCTGAGCCGTCTCATTGACAGGGGCTTCAAACAGGGTGTTGGCACCGTTATGCTTCACGGTGAGATTCATCTGAGACAGGAACTCGTCGGTACCCTCCTGGGCACCCAAAGCGCGGATATAAAGACGGATATAAGAGCCGTTTTGGGAGGTATTCCTTATCTCAATCTGCTCGGTGAGGGTGTCGCCGGGCATCACATTCTGGAAATTCTCAAAAAGGCTTGTGGGTGACTGCTCTGTGCCGGGAGAAAAGACAAATTCTCTTGCGTTTCCCTCATAGAGAACGGAGCCGTCGGCATAACCCGTGATAAACAGGCTGCCGGCCATAATCAGCACCAGCAGGAGGGCAGAAATTCTTTTAATATGCTTCATATACGCCTCCTACTCAATTATGAGCGACCAGCTTGCCGTCTGCGTCAACATAAACATCCCTCCAGGCGTCTTTCACAGCCGCTGCTGGCTGAGCCTGAATAGCTTCCGCACGGACATCGATAAAGCATTTTGCTGTTGAACCCTTGGGGACGGTGACAGTTATGACATCGGTCATAACGTTTGTGGTGTCGCCGGGGTCAAGGGGGCTTTCGTAATAATAGATATCTTCCACCATGAACCAGCCGCTCCGTGCTGCAGGAGTGGTTACATCGGCTCCGGCAGGCATGGGGATTATCTGCTCCACATCGTTGATGGTGTCCTTCCAGTATATCACCAGGGTTGCCCGGACATACACGGGTACAGCGGCATCAGTTTCCACATTGGTAATAGTGATTTTGGATTTGGTAGTATCGGTCTTGTTTTCGTTAATTTCGATTTTCACATCGACGGGAGAGAAGGTATTGGTAACGGCGTCAGTGCTGTCAATAAGCAGCGCAACGGTTCCACCCACAACAACCGCAGCCAGCAGCACCAGGGAGATGAAGAGTATGCCGGGCTTTTTGCCTATGATGGGTCTGGCGCCGCTATGGTGCTTTCCATGATACATATCATTCATCTCCTTTCTTAGTTGCTGCTAATAACAGTGAACTCATTTAGCCAATTTACCAGGTGGTTCAGCCACTTGTTATTGGAATAAGTATTTTCAAAATACACCGTCTTATCAGGTTTATCAAGGGTGATTTCTGCTGTGGCGGTGGCGTTGGTGGCGGTGTAGCGCCAGCTCCAGGAGGTATCCTCTGTCACGGTGTAGTTGCCAAGAGGCAGGTCGTAAATTGTTACGCTGCCGCTTCCGTCAATGGTCACATCCATATCGATATAGGAGTTGCTTTCATCCGCTCCCCTGATATGGAACAGGAAGGTATCGTCCACATTGCCGCCGTAGGCTCTCTTGTTGATGGTCAGAGTGCGAAGATGGCGCTTATACTCGTTGGTGAATACTACGGTTTCAACCTTGCCGGCGGCGAAGGTTCTGTTGAAGCTGGTGCCGGTGCCGGAGGCGCTGAGCTCGCCGCTGGTATCCACATCGGTGGA
>JAZNYB010000272.1:0-12593 GCA_045594185.1 Faecousia sp.
CCGCCAACTACTGGCTTTCCGAGATCTACGACAACGAGATCGCCGAAGCCCACCGCAGCGCAGCGCTCCACCTGCACGACCTTTCTATGCTCACCGGCTACTGCGCCGGCTGGTCTTTGAAGCAGCTGATTCAGGAGGGTCTGGGCGGCGTTCCCGGCAAGATCACCTCCGCTCCCGCCAAGCACCTTTCCACCCTTTGCAGCCAGATGGTCAACTTCCTGGGCATTATGCAGAACGAATGGGCAGGCGCGCAAGCCTTCTCCTCCTTCGACACCTACCTCGCTCCCTTTGTAAAGATCGACAATCTGAGCCAAAGAGAGGTCAAGCAGTGCATCCAGTCCTTTATTTATGGCGTGAACACTCCCTCCCGCTGGGGCACGCAGGCTCCCTTCTCCAACATTACTCTGGACTGGACCGTTCCCGCCGACCTGCGGGATATGCCTGCCATCGTGGGCGGCAAGGAGATGGATTTCACCTACGGCGACTGCAAGAAGGAAATGGACATGGTCAACCGGGCATTCATCGAAGTTATGATCGAGGGCGATGCCAACGGTCGTGGCTTCCAGTATCCCATCCCCACCTACTCCATCACCAGGGACTTCGACTGGAGCGAGACAGATAACAACAAGCTCCTGTTTGAAATGACTGCCAAGTACGGTACTCCCTATTTCTCCAACTATATCAACTCCGACATGGAGCCTTCCGATGTGCGCAGTATGTGCTGCCGCCTCCGTCTTGACCTGCGTGAGCTGCGGAAAAAGTCCGGCGGCTTCTTTGGCTCCGGCGAGTCCACCGGCTCCGTGGCCGTTGTTACCATCAACCTGCCCCGGATCGCTTACCTTGCCGAGGATGAAAAGGATTTCTATGCCCGTCTGGACAAGCTCATGGACATTGCCGCCCGGAGCTTAAAGACCAAGCGCACCGTCATTACCAAGCTCATGGAAAACGGTCTGTACCCCTACACCAAGCGGTATTTGGGTACCTTCAACAACCATTTCTCCACCATAGGTCTGATCGGTATGAACGAGGTGGGTCTGAACGCAAAGTGGCTGCGTGCCGACCTGACAGATCCCAAGGTGCAAACCTTCGCCAAGGAAGTTCTGGATCACATGAGAGGCAGACTCAGCGACTATCAGGAGATGTACGGCGACCTGTACAATCTGGAAGCCACTCCCGCCGAGTCCACCACCTACCGCTTCGCCAAGCACCACAAGGAGAAGTACCCCGGCATCATCACCGCCAACGAAAACGGTACTCCCTACTACACCAACTCCTCCCATCTGCCTGTAGGCTTCACTGAGGACATCTTCTCCGCTCTGGACATTCAGGACGAGCTGCAGACCCGATACACCTCCGGCACTGTCTTCCATGCCTTCCTGGGAGAAAAGCTCCCTGACTGGAAGGCAGCCGCCGCTCTGGTTCGGAAGATCGCTGAAAACTTCAAGCTCCCCTACTACACCATGTCCCCCACCTATTCAGTCTGCGCCGAGCACGGCTATCTTGCCGGCGAGCATCACATCTGCCCCCATTGCGGACAGAAGGCAGAGGTTTACAGCCGTATCACCGGGTACTACCGCCCTGTGCAAAACTGGAACGACGGCAAGTCTCAGGAGTTTAAGGATCGCAGGGTCTACAACATCGGCAGAAGCTCTCTGGAGGGAAAGGGCATCACCGCAAGTGCCCCCGCAGAAGATGTTAAGACCGAGGAAGCACCCCTGGTCTGTGAAGTTGCCGTTTGCGAAGCACCGGTCTGTGAACAGAGAAAAATCATGCTGTTCTCCCGGGTGACCTGTCCCAACTGCCGGGTAGCCGAGGGACTTCTGGCAAAGGCAGGCATCGCCTACGAAAAACACATTGCCGACGAGGAACTGGAGCTGTGCCGCAGCCTCGGCATCAAGGGCGCACCCACTCTGGTTGCAGAAACCGAAAACGGCACTGTTTCCTACTACGGCGTGCCGGAAATCAAGAAGTTTATCGCTTCCCTGTAAGAAACATATGGAACACCCCCCAGCTCAGTCTGGGGGTTTTCCATGAATGGAGGTTGTATCATGCACGATATTATTATTGTTGGCGGTGGTCCGGCAGGTCTGACAGCCGCTATTTACGCCCTGCGAGCCGGAAAGACCGTTCTGGTCATTGAGAAAAACGGCTTTGGCGGGCAGATCGCTTTCTCTCCCAAGGTGGAGAACATTCCCGGCTTCCGGCAAATCAGCGGTGCTGCCTTTGCGGATCAGCTTACAGAGCAAGCAATGGACTTAGGTGCTGATGTGGAGCTGGAAAAGGTCATTTCCTGCGAAAAAAACGAGAAAGGTATCCTTGTCACCACCGAGGAAGGCGGCTCCTATGAAGGTAAAGCCCTGATTTTAGCAGTGGGTGTCAAGCACCGCACATTGGGACTGCCCGGTGAAGAAGAACTGATCGGAAACGGCATTTCTTTTTGCGCCGTGTGTGACGGAGCGTTCTACACCGGGCAGGAGGTCGCCATGATCGGCGGTGGAAACTCCGCTCTGCAGGAAGCACTGCTGCTGTCTGAGGTGTGCAAAAAGGTAACAGTGGTGCAGAATCTTCCTACCTTCACCGGAGAAAAACGCCTTGCGGACGCTCTCGTGGAAAAGGAAAATGTGGAGGTTTTGTTTGGCACTGTGGTATCCGGTTACGAAACAGAAAACGGCAACCTCTCCGGCTTGCGGCTTCGCAAGGAGGAAACAGGAAAAGAATGTTCCATCGCCGTTGACGGTGTGTTCCTGGCTGTGGGTCTTGTTCCTGAAAATGATGCTTTCTCCCACCTTGCCGCAACCAACGATTGGGGTTATTTTGACAGCGGCGAGGACTGCTGCACACAGACCGAGGGCGTGTTCGTAGCCGGTGACTGCCGGAGCAAAAACATCCGTCAGGTGGTCACTGCCGCCGGTGACGGAGCGGTTGCCGCCATGGCTGCTTGCAGGTATTTGGATGCGAAATACACATAAAGATAAAATAAAGCACCCCTTCCCGGTCTTGGGAAGGGGCTTTCTTATAGGGTTATTCGATTTTCTGACACCGTACGGTGAGTCGGTAGCTTCCCCCTGTGGTGCAGGTAAAAAGGGTCAGATCCCACTGTCCGGAGGTCATTTCCTCTACGGCTGTAGGCTCTAAAGTTTCCAGAACCGTCACCTCGTAGACAAATACATTTCCATCCACATCCGTAAAGCGAACCTCGTCTCCCGGCTGCAGCTCCTTCAGTCTGCGGAAATGCGCCTTATAATTGTGGGCAACAATCACCAGATCATCTGTGTACGCAGATCCATGGTATCGGCAGGGAGCGACCTTTAAGCTGGGGTAGCTCCATTGGGAGATCACCGGGAGCGTAAGATCACAGGCGGGGATCTCCAAAACACCGATGTAGTCCTGCCCATTGATGGACTGCTCCGGCATGGGCATATCAGGATTCAAGAGGTAGTCAGGAATCAGACCTTGCTCCGGCATTTCCACTTCTGCGGACTGGTGTTCTTCCGTGGGTAAGGGGTCGCCCGTTTCCTCCGCAGGGTGGTCTTTTTCCACAGGAAGGGTCACATTCAGGGACACCAGCACCTGCTCCACAGACTGCTCCGCCCGACTGTCTTCGTACAGATTATACCCCATAAGACACAGAGCCGCCGCCAAAAGCAGCAGCCCTGTTATGATGAGAAAGTTACCCTTTTTATTCTTCATCCTCTGATCCTCTCCGCCGGATAAGTCCCAGAATTACCAGAACCATTCCTCCGCAGCTTAAAACCGGAACAGGCCACCAAAGCTGACCGGAATCCGGGGTGCTGGGATCGGGGGGTTCTGTGGGAGGTGGGGGTTCATCTCCAGCCCAGGTGTTGGTCATAAAGAAGGTAACATCCTCCCGGGTGACAGCAACCGTATAGTTCTCCATCTCCCGCTCAACAACCATCCAGTGGCTGTCCAGGGGCAAATCATCCCAGATATGCTTCCAGCCATTTTCCTTGCTGAGGACGACTGTTTCATAAACTTCTCCGTTCCGGAGCAGATCAACGGTGATTTCAACAGGGCGCAGAGCATCGTATCCATCATCTTCCCAGAATTTCATGACTCTCCGGGGTGCATATGCCCCGGACTCCGCCTTTGAAAACTTTGGCCGCAACTCTGCGTCATAGACCCATTTGTGGGTGATTTCGTCCACATGGGGCAAGATCGCAATGCAAGGGGTCGATTCATAGGTATAATGATTCTGCTCATGGAAATGCCCAATGACCAGATAAACGCCTCGTTGTAGGGTCTTTCCCTGAGACGGCAGACACAATTCGCCGGTATCATCGGTCACGCCGCCGTCCGTGGCAGGAAGGTTATCCCTGAGAATATATCCCTGCAAGGTAGAAGCCAGAAGCCCCCAGGTTTCATCGTCCGTATATTCGATCTTCACAGGATATTGGTCAAAAGGCTCTGCAACAGTCAGATCGCCTTTCCTGTCCATGGTCGCAAGCAAATAAATGTCAAAAGCCGCTCCCACCACAGGCGTTCCATAATCATCATATACGATCGTAAGAGAAAGGGGCGTTTCTGCCCGGACAAAGCCGGAAAGGGGCAGAAGCATGAGTGCGCACAAAAGCACCACCATGATTTTCTTACAAACCTTCAACCCCTTCACCTCCTCTTTTGGTTTTTTTCTTTTTTGGTATCATAAGTCCGATCAGTAATACCAGCAAAATGGGCATCGCCACCACAGGCGCAACCAGCATCGGTTCGATTTGCATCGCATCCGCCGTTACCCGGACGACCTTTGCCGCTTCCACATTGTCCACCCGATGCCCCCGCACCAAAAGCCGGTGAGAATTGACACCGTAAGGCGTACAGGTAACCAAAGTGCAAAGATCCTGTCCCTTTTGAATTTGAAGGCGGGCGACCTCCTGCGGCTCAACAATGGAAATTTGATCCACCTCATAGGTCAAAACCTCGTCCAGAATACGGAACATGAACAAGTCACCCACAACAAGCTTATCCAAATTGGTAAACAGCTTGGCACTGGGTAGCCCCCGATGCCCGGAGACGACACAATGACTGCTCTCTCCCCCAACCGGGAGACTGCTCCACTCCAAATGTCCAACGGCGATCTGCAGCACCGTTTCATCCGTCCCATGATAGACCGGCAGGCACACGCTGATGGAAGGAATTTCAATATAGCACATAACGCCATCGCTGCCCACATCCAAAAGGTCATTGTAGGCAAGGACCTGTTCTTCGTTCAAGACATAGCTGTTAGACCGCTCCACCAAGGAACGATTATAGGCATAAGCCTCATCCCAAATTTGGGCATATCTGTCTTCATCCAGATTTTCCACCTGTTTGGAATAAGTGGCAATGGCTCTGGATTGGTGCAGAGAGTTCCAGTAATCGCTGACGGTGGGGTACAGCAGCAAGGACAGCCCAACCATAAAAATCACGATCAGCAGTATGGTGGTCAAATGCTTTTTCATTGGGTTCTCCTTGGGGCTGACCCCGGGAAGGAAAAACCTTCCCGGGTATCAAAATCGAAATGTTATTTATGCTTCGCAAGCCATGCGCTTCTTGGTGATCAGCAGAACTGCAGTACCGAGAACCAGAATGGAACCAATGATATAGATCATGGTAGTACCCATGCCGCCGGTTTCGGGCATGGTAGTGCCGCTGCGGTTCTCCACTGTCAGCTCGAACACGCCGTCACTGTTAATGCGAAGCTCATTCTCGCCAACCTTGGCAGTCCAGTCGCAGTCATTGGAACCGGTTTCGGGAGCTTCCCATGTGATAACAACGGTGATGGGGTCAACATCGTTGTAGCCGTCGGGAACAACGGTTTCCTCAATCACATAAGTACCCTGACCCAGACCGGCAAAGGTCAGATAGCCGTTTTCGTCAACAGCAGCCTCGTAGCTGGCATCCTCTCTGGGAAGCTCAACCGTATTATACTCGATGGTCTTGGTGTACTTTACAGTGGTGCTTTCATACTGACCGGCAGTTTCCCCGGTGGGAGCAGTCTCGGTGTATGTGCCGTCCACCAGCTTGTAGTAGGAGCCGTCAGCAGACTCGGTGAAGGTTTCGCTCTCAACCACCAGAACATCCACCAGATTGGTGCCGGTGATGGTGAACTTTGCGCCGGTCAGGGGGTTGCCGTCCTGATCCACCTTCAGGATCTTAATGCCGGTGGTGTAGGTACGGGTGACCATGTCGGGAGTCTCACCCAGAGGGGGCAGCTCGCCGTCGCCGGGTTCTGTGGGCTCAGTGGGCTGACCGGGCTCTGTAGGCTCAGTCTCGCCGGGCTCATCGGGCTTACCGTCGTCGTTGTCGTCGGTGGGCTCGTACTTGAAGTTGGGGTCGTTGGAGAAGATCAGATTGGCGGTGTTGGGGTTGCCTTCGATCTCACCGATCACAGCATTCTCGTTGAGGGTTGCGCTGTAAGTAACGGTAACAGTCTCGCCGGAATGGTTCTTTGCCTTCAGCAGGGCGACCTGGAAGGTATGTCCGTCAGCGTCATCACCGGTATGCAGCACATAGTCCGTGCCGGCAGCCTGTTCAATGCCGCCGATAAAGACCTTTACATCCTCATTAAAGGTCAGCCCCTCGGACAGGGTATCGTTGATAATAAAGTACATGAAGTCGAAATCCTTGGCATTGCCGGGGATCTTGGCAGTGATGGTGTACTCCACAGCGGAGCCAACACTGACATTGTCGTACTTGCCGTCAGAAGTAATATCGCCTTCGATGTTGTTATCATCGCCGGTGATCTTCTTGTCCAGCTCGGTGGTGCCCGCCTTGGTCTTGATCTCGGTGTTGTCGATGATCTCAACGATATAAGCGGAGTAAGTCTCCCCAACAGGCAGATTCTCGGTGACATCCTGAATCAGGTAGTAGCCCATGGTCAGACCGGCAGCCTTCCAATCGTTTTCCTTATTCAGCACAGCGACAGGCTCGCCTTCCAGCTTGCTGCCGGAAACCAGCTCACCGGCAAATTCACGGGCATCGGCCAGAGCATCCAGCTCTGTCTGAGGAACCAGAGTGTCGGTGGTGACCTCGCCGGGGGTATAGTTGGCACCGTACTTGATGTTGGTCAGCTTGTTACCCTCCAGCACGCCGGTGAAGATCTGGTAGACATTATAAACATGTCCTTCAGTTGCTCCATTCAGGGAGATATCAATGGCAAAAACACCGGATGCCAGGGTAAGAACCATTGCGATCGCCAGAATAATACTGGCAAGTTTGTGCAGCCTCTTCATGTTTAAGCATTTCCTTTCGTATTTTAATAGCTTTTTAGGGGATTCGCAGGTTGACATTTCAGGATTCAGCTTCCGTCTCCTCCTTCCCGCGTTTTTTCCTGTATAGCAGACCCAGCCCTAAAAGCATCAGGGTCACGCCTGCAAGAGAATATACGGTCGTTCCTGTGCCGCCGGTTTCCGGAAGCACCACGCCGGGATAGTTGGTGACCGTAACGGACAGATTCTCCGTGGCTGTCAAGTCAACCTTTACCGCCGTAATATAGGTACCGTCATTCAGGACAATGGACACCGTTTCGCCGTTGTAGTTAGGGATGAAGCCCTCCACCGGAGCTTCGGCAATAGCATAATACCATTCTCCGGTAACCGGTGCTACTACAAATTTGCCGCTCCAGTTGTTATCCGTGCCCAGTGTCAGGGTTTCCAGAGCCACGGCTTCACGGCGGGTCACGCCCTCGTCCGTAGTAGTTTCCGTCACCTGATACAGGATGATCTCAATGGGGGACATATTGTCTGCTTCAGCGGCTTCCCATTTCTTTTCCACAGGGATCTCCACCTTGTCCACCTCAAACACCAGCTTGCCGTTGTTACCCAGCTTGTGGATGATCTTGGTAACAACATCCTCGCCGAGGGTCTCCTGCTCCATATGGCAGTCTACCACATAGGCATTGGTTCCGGTGGCATTGGTGGTTTTATCTGTGCGGTGGGTCTCGTAGCGGTGGGTAGAGCCGGATTCCTCCACATCGTAGTAGTATGGGTTCACCAGACTGGGAATGACCTCGGAGACGGCTTCCTCCGTGGCCTTATCCCAACGGTTGGTGTAGAAGGTCAGCTCGCCGCCGGTCTTATGCAGATCCAGAACCGCCTGCTCCGATTCCGCTGTCAGACCAACCTGATAGATGAGGCGCGCCGGCAGAGACTCGTAATAGAACTGCTTGCCCACCAGCTCCGGGGTGTAGGTGGGAAGGGCGGTATCCGGGACGATCATATCCACGGTCTGATTCCCCGCTTCATCCGTTGTCACGGTAACCGTGATTCTGGACAGGTCAACCTCCAAATTGGGGATGTAGGGATCTACGAAGGTATCGGTGTAGGTGTACTTGGTAACATTGCCATTGACGGAAACAACGGGATTGCTGTAGTTCTTGCCGCCATAGCGCAGCACCGGGGTTCCCTTTATTTCCATACCTTCACCGATCTGGTCGATCAATTCCACGGAGCTGTTTCCATGGAGGATGAAGCCATAGACGGTTTCATTGGAGCTGAGCTCCAGGATTTTACTAAAGATCTCCTTCAGCTTATTCTCGTCCAGGTTTCCGAAGAATGCTTCATCCGCGTAGCTATATTCTCCCGCATAGGGATTGACCTTCAGGGCTGGGGTATAGAAATGAGGAATACCCGTAAACTCCTCCGGCCACTGGGACAGAACCTTAACAGCCTGATCCTTAAAGGTTCCAAGCATCAAGGCTTTCAACTGCTCCGTGGTGCTTGCCGGATTCTTCGTGGAGGTGAGCCCCGTAATGTTTTCTACTGTGGGATTCAGCACAGCACGCTTGTAGTTATCGCCTGTATCGCCGCCCGCCAATGGGCCGTCTCCATCCTCGGGGGTATTGATGCCCATGCCGATGGTAAAGAATTTTACCGGCTGCTGGTAATGGATGGCCACCATCCGCTTGCAATAGTTGGCAGTCAAAATGGTGTTGTAGCCATGGATACCCTTGGCATTATCCGCGCCGCCATTACCGTCACCATAGTAAGGGCCGTTCATGGCGTCCATGAAGACATTGGTACTGTAGGTAGGTTCGCCGTCAGACAGGAGGACAAACACGGGCTGCCGGTTTACGGTATAGCTTCGGGCATCTTCGCCCTCACCCACCACTTTGGTATATGTGGTATCCGTGATCCTCTGGAACAATTCATTGCCCAGAGCGACACCGCCTTGGGTGAAGGTACCAAAGCCCTGCACCGCGCCACTGCCCGCATTGGCATAGGACTTGCCTGTGGTTTCCGATTTCAGGGAACTGCTTCCCAAAACTCTGTGCACCTCAGTATTATGTCCTGTGGGCTGATGGGTAACATTTGTGGGTGTGCAAACCAAATACTGTCCATCGGTTGCAGTGTAACGGTCAAGAGGAAGCATCTCCCAGGCACCGCCGGAGTAGATGACAATGCCGATCCGGTTGGCGTCATGATCCTCCATGATATGCTGGATAGAGTCATTGACAGCGTTGGTCATATTGACCGCACGGGAGGCATCCCGGTTCTCCTGATCACCGGACGAATTATTTCCGGTATTAACTTTATTCGTGGTCATACTGCCGGAAACGTCCAAAACGAACACCACATCCACGGGATTTCTAACCACATCACTCCAGGGAATGGGATATTCCTGGCCCAATGCCGACAGTGTTACACCAAAGGTGTTGGCATCATAGCTTTCAAAGGCGCCGTAGTCATCCCTTCCGTAAATAACCGACTTATCCGTCTGCACCTTACCGTCGTTGATGGTGCTTTCCTCAAAGGTATCCTTGCGGAATTCTTTCTCAATATCGGAGGTTGCCGGATCAGAGTAATACTTACCGGGCACCCGGCTGGAAGAATCGGTTTGATCCGTTACAGCAGTATCGCCGGTCAGGCTGTCGGAGGTATCCACAAACTCGCCGTAATCCGGTCTTTCGGGAGCATTCTCGCTGCCGTCTCCGGAGGAGCCCGGGTTTCCGATATCCGCAGGGATATCCAGAGAAGCAACATCGGACAGCTTAAAGATCAGCATATCCCGGGAGTTATAGAAGTCGGTGCTCCAATTATTATTGTCTCTACCTGTGCCGTAAGTAAAGGCACCGGTGCCTACATTCCGCAGGTAATTGGTTCCATTTGCGAAGGTCCAGCACTTTTCTGTTGTTTTGTAAGCAACCGTCAAAGTTTTAGATTTGGAGTAAATCAGGTAATTGCCATAGGTGGCTTGCCCCCACCAGGTTGTACCTGTCTGAACCTCACCCGCAATAAGGTAATTGGAGGTACCCTGATTCTGGATGGTAAAGCTGGAGCCGCTTCCGCTGAAGGTCCAGCGCAGGTTATTATCCGAGGAATTGCTGAGGGTATAATATTCCTCGTTGCCCTTAACCGTTTGAAGCTGGATACCAACATAGTTATTGGTATTATCTCCCCGCAGAGCATAGTTGGATTCCGCGGATACGATCATAAAGGTTCCGCCGCCGGCAAGCTCTGCCGTAGTAGTGACACGGGTCCAGAACTCGCCCTCCTGGGTTTGGGTAGACAGAGCCACCGCAAAGGCAGAGATTCCGGTGGAGCGGAAGCTGATGCCGGTCAAGCCCTCGTTCCGATCCATGTAAACCGTATCCTCCGGGAACGCGGCTTCATATTCCGTAACGCCTTCCGTTTCTTCCGGCTGGGTTTCTTCCGGCATGGTTTCCTCCGACATTACATCAGAAGTCTCACCGGGAACAAAACCATCAATACGGTCTATGCTTTCCACAAGGGAATCAGAAAGATTAAGCGGTTCTGTTTCCTCCGGGGTCAGCACATAGGCGTGCATCCCGGCGGACTGTGCCACCGTCTCCGGGCTGAATACCGGGGAGGTAAAGTCTACCGTCACACTAACCCGCGCATTCTCCGGAAGCTCATAATCCGCCCCGTTGGACAAAAGCCACACCCGGAAGAAGCCGGCATCTCCAACGAACCGATCCTCCGTGGTCATTTCCTTGCCCAAAGCCGTACGCATGGAGCTGAACAATTCGGGCTCGGCATCGGCGGTCACCTGATGGATCACCATAGTCAGATCATCCGGCAAAGTGCTGACATGGGAAATAGTCACGATTGCCTGCAACTCACCGTCTTTATAATATAGCGTTCTTCCCTGACAATCCTCACTGTGGCTATGCTCAGACAGGGCGCAAATCAAACTGCCTTCCCCGTCATAGCAGGCAGGCTCATGGGAATGTTCCTGCATACCGCAGATGTAGGAAATCACCTGCTGCGCGGGCAACACGCCGTAGCCCATAATGGTTTCATCCCCTACGGCGTATTCCACGATCTGGACACGCTCAGAGGAATTACCCTCAATGGCTTTCAATACGGCATCTTCCGGACAATATTCCAAAACCAGACCCACATGGTTGGCTTTTCCGTCCCCATCCCAATCGTAGAAGATGATGTCGCCGGGAGCGGGTTCATATTCAGCCGCCCCACGGTACAGTCCAAGGGCGGTCAAGTCCCCGATCCAGCGATCGCAATTGCTGTGCAGGGGAACATTGGGAATCTGGGCATAGTCCAGACAGAAGGACACGAACATGGCACACCAGTCGCCGTAAGGGTCACCGTACCACTGACCGTAGCGGGTGTAGCCCCGGTGGGTGCCGTTCTCGTCTACTGTGTAATTCTTTTCGCTTTCTCTGTAGCCCAACTGAGACTGGGCAATGGCAAGAACATCCTCTGCCCAAACCCCGGAAAGCTCCTGAGGAAGGGTGTGCTCCCAAATCTCAGCCGTTTCTATGTCGGCACCGGGATCGGAGAAGCACTGATCGCTGTGGGTATGCTCCTCAAGTCCGCAGACAGGAATCGTCCCAGCTTCCTGATCTTCCGTGGTCACACACTGCTGGGTATGGATATGTTCATGCACCTGCAAAAGACCGCAAATCAGATTGCCACTTTCGTCCCGGCAGGAAGCATCGTGGGTATGTACTTTCAGTTCCTTTGCGCCGCAAATCAGAACCTTCTGTTCCTCAACAGGCTCGGTTGCGGGAGTCTCCACAGGCTCGGTGGGCGCTTCCGTTGCAACCGGTTCCGTAGGTGCTTCCGTTGCGGGTGGCTCCGCCGGGGGTTCTGTCTCAACGGGTTCTGTGGACTCGTTTTCCTCCAAGCCGCAGGTCAGGACCATTTCCCATTCATAGCAGTCGCCCTCATGGGAATGGGCAGGCACTTCGGGAATTTCACAGACAAGCTGAGAAACCGTTTCATAGCAGCCGTCCCCGTGGGTATGTCCTTCTCCTTCTGTAAGTTCACAGACGAGATTCGCTTCTTCTGTATAACAGCCGCCGTCAGCACTGTGGGAATGACCCGGCGTTTCTTCTTCCAAACAAAGCAGCCCGCCCTGATGGGGGGTATAACATTCCTCCGTGTGGATATGAGCCGGTTGAGATGGTGCTTCGGTCTGTGCTTCCGTGGGTGCTTCGGTCTGTGCTTCCGTAGGTGCTTCGGTCTGTGCTTCTGTGGGGGCTTCTGTAGGCTCTGTTACGATCTCGTAGCAGTCTTCACCGTGAATATGCTCGAAGATCTCAGGCAGGGAGCAAATCAGGCTTCCATCCTGATTGTAGCAAAATTCATTGTGCCTGTGGATGAGGAAATCAG